>NZ_JBBCZC010000023.1:0-62345 GCF_037144575.1 Sporosarcina sp. USHLN248 | reverse complement strand
TGCGCCTGGAACGGAAAGCGACGGTTGTCAGGGGTTCCCCATTTATTCTGCAACCAGAAAGGGACTATCACAGAAAATCAGTTTTCACTGACTTTCTGGACAGCCCCTTTTATTATCATTGATACTCGTCTCAATTATGGCAGTTAACTGTATATTTATTAATTTCACATTGTAATATTCATAAAAATTTGATAGGATTGAAATTACCTACTAATCAATTAATATAGTTATATTATGGGGGAGTGCGGTGTGAAAATTTACGTTTCCGTTGATATGGAAGGGATTACGGGGTTACCGGATTATACGTTTGTAGATTCATCGAGGCATAATTATGAGCGGGCGCGACGTATTATGACAGAGGAAGCGAATGCGATTGTTCGAGCGGCTATCGGACACGGGGCAAAAGAGGTGCTGATTAATGATAGCCATTCGAAGATGAACAACTTATTAGTTGAGGAATTGCATCCAGCTGCAGATTTAATAACGGGAGATTTGAAAGCGTTTTCTATGGTTCAAGCGCTCGATGATTCATTTAATGGGGCGATTTTTGCAGGGTATCATGCGCGAGCAGGCCAGTTTGGTGTGATGAGCCATTCGATGACGTTTGGCGTACGGACAATGTATATCAATGATGTAGAAATCGGGGAATTGGGGTTCAATGCGTATGTAGCGGGCTATTACGGTGTACCGGTCATAATGGTTGCGGGGGATGATTGTGCTTGTAAAGAAGCGGAAGAATTGATTCCCGGAATTGTAACTGCAGCTGTGAAGGAAACCATTTCTCGGTCGGCTGTGAAGACATTGCACCCTTCAAAGGCACACGCATTAATTGAAGAGAAAACTGCTGAGGCGATTGCAAAAAGGGATTCCATTCAACCTTTGTTGCCGCCGGAAAATCCGACTTTGCGAATTGAATTTACAAACTACGGTCAGGCAGAATGGGCAGCGCTGATGCCGGGTTGCGAAATAGAGCCCGGGACGACCATTGTAAAATTTGAAGCGAAAGACATCTTGGAGGCGTATCGAGCTATGCTCGTCATGGTGGAATTGGCAATGCAGACGAAATACTGTTAGGGGGAAAAGCGCTTGGCGATTTACATATTAAAACGATTCTTCATGATGATCGCGACAATCCTCATTATTGCGACATTGACTTTTTTCTTAATGCACGCAATACCAGGTTCTCCTTTTGACGAAGAGCGGACTTCCAATCCAACGATCCAAGCCAATTTGGAGAAGTTTTATAAATTGGATGAGCCAATGCATATTCAATATATTCATTATTTAAAATCAATCGTTACGTTTGATTTTGGCCCATCGATTAAAAAACCGAATGAATCAGTAAATACATTGCTTGCAAGAGGATTTCCGATTTCATTTGAGTTAGGAATGGTGACCATTTTGGTCGCGGTCATTTCCGGCATTGTATTAGGTACGTTAGCTGCTTTGCGCCATAATGGCATTCTTGATTATTCAGCTATGGCTTTCGCGGTCGTTGGAATATCGATTCCGAACTTTGTATTGGCAACTCTGTTAATCCAACAAATTGCTGTCAATTTGAAATGGCTGCCACCAGCAACTTGGAGTAGTCCACTCCATATGATTTTGCCTACATTGGCTTTGGCAACTGGCCCGACGGCGATTATCGCGCGTTTGACAAGATCGAGCATGTTGGAAGTGCTCACTCAAGATTATATGAAGATGGCAAGGGCGAAAGGTTTATCGCCATTTCGGATTGTCGTCCGTCATGCATTGCGGAATGCTCTCATGCCGGTCGTGACAATTATGGGAACGATGCTTGCAGGTATCTTAACGGGTACATTCGTAATTGAAAGGATTTTTGCCATCCCAGGTATGGGGAAATATTTCGTTGAAAGCATCAATAACCGAGATTATCCAGTCATTATGGGATCGACAGTTTTTTATAGCGCATTTTTAGTATTTATGTTATTTCTCGTTGATATTGTGTATGGGTTCCTTGATCCACGCATTAAGCTTCATCGGAAGGAGGGGGATGCGTGATGGTAGCTCATCAGTCACCAACTTCTGTTCCAGATGAGTGGTTTAAACCGAAGGAGAAAAGCAGGAAGCAAGCAGAAACGGTTGTCCGTCCATCGCTTTCTTATTGGAAAGACGCTTGGAGGAGGCTTCGGAAAAATAAATTGGCGATGAGCGGATTGGTATTTTTAATCATCTTGACGATGTTTGCCATTTTCGCACCAATCTTTTCACCTCATGATATAACGGTTACACAATATGCAAACCAAAATCAGCCGCCAAGCGCTAAGCACTGGTTCGGTACGGATGAAAAAGGATGGGACGTCTTTACACGGACTTGGTACGGAGCGAGAGTTTCTTTATTTGTCGGGGTAGCGGCAGCCTTAATTGACTTTTTCATCGGTATTATTTATGGAGGCATTAGCGGCTATAAAGGCGGAAGAACAGATACGGTTATGATGAGAATCATCGAAATTCTTTATGGTCTTCCTCATTTGTTAGTAGTTATTTTATTGATGGTGTTAATGGGGCCAAGCTTGACGACAATTATCGTAGCATTGACGATTACCGGTTGGGTCGGAATGGCTCGTATTGTCAGGGGACAAGTATTGCAAATAAAAAACTATGAATTTGTAACGGCATCGAAGTCTTTCGGTGCAAAGACATCGAGGATTATTCGGAAGAATTTATTGCCGAATACGATGGGACCGATCATTGTCCAAATGACATTGACCGTTCCGAGTGCAATTTTTGCGGAAGCCTTTTTGAGTTTCTTAGGATTGGGCATTCAAGCTCCGGTAGCGAGCTGGGGTGTAATGGCAAATGATGCCATCCCTGTCATCTTATCGGGCCATTGGTGGCGTTTATTCTTCCCGGCATTTTTTATTTCCATGACGATGTTTGCATTCAACGTCCTCGGTGACGGTATGCAGGATGCACTTGATCCGAAACTGAGGGGGTGAATGAATTGAATGGACAAAATAGAACATCGAGGGATGAGGGGCAAGGCGGAACGGCAATCGCGACGAATCCGAGGTTAGCAAAGTCGAAAAAAAGGAGAAAAGTGTTTTCCGAAATAATTCTATCTGTTCAAGATTTGCACGTGTCGTTTAAGACGTTCGGTGGTGAAGTGCAGGCGCTGCGTGGCGTTTCATTTGATTTGTTTAAAGGGGAGACATTAGCTATTGTTGGGGAATCGGGATGTGGAAAAAGTGTCACTGCCAATACGATCATGGGATTATTACCCCAGCCAGCCGCTCGTATCCATAAAGGGAAAGTCCAATTTAAAGAAAGGGAGTTAACCCGTCTTTCAAAATCGGAAATGCGGCAAGTGCAAGGCGTGGATATATCGATGATTTTCCAAGATCCGATGACCGCGCTCAATCCGACTTTAAAAATCGGTGAGCAATTGACGGAAGGGTTGCGCACACATAAAAAAATAAGCAAGACGGAAGCGCAAAAGAAAGCGATTGAATTGCTGAATGTTGTTGGGATTCCAAATCCCGAGGAGCGTATGAAACAATACCCGCACCAATTTTCTGGAGGGATGCGTCAGCGAATTGTTATTGCAATCGCGCTTATATGCGAGCCGGAGCTATTAATTGCAGATGAGCCAACGACTGCATTGGATGTCACGATACAGGCGCAAATCCTTGAATTATTTGAGGAAATTCAAGAAAGAACGGGCGTATCCATCATTTTGATTACCCATGATTTAGGTGTTGTCGCAAAAATTGCGGATCGAATTGCGGTCATGTATGCAGGGAAGGTCATTGAGATCGGAGAGAAGCGGGAAGTATTTTATTCTCCTCAACATCCTTATACAAAAGGGCTGCTCTCTTCGGTACCACGGCTTGATTTAAAAGAAGAGGAGCTGCAACCGATTGAAGGGACACCTCCAGATCTGTTTGCTCCACCTGTTGGCTGTCCATTTACTGCTAGATGCCCTTTCGCGATGGAAGTTTGCGAACGAGTCTACCCTGCGACGACAAGTCTGTCAATTACACATCAAGTGGATTGTTGGCTACAAGACGAAAGAGCTAAGAAGCTTTTCGGAGCATATGTATAGAAGAGGAATGGGTTATTTGTAGGTTTGTCGCACGAAAGTGCTTTTCACAATAGCGGTTCAAAAAAGGGGGATTTTGAATTGAAAAAGTGGCTGATCTTTTTAGTTGTTGGAATGTTGGCGCTATTCTTGGCGGCATGTACGGCGAACAAAGATGCAGGGAAGGAGCCAGCAGACACGAATACTGACTCTGCAACGCCATCAGATGAGGAAAAAGATGATGAAGCTGCAGGAGAGGCAACATCTGGAGAAAAGATTTTGTACTTGAACAATGGAGAGGAACCGACTTCGTTTGACCCATCCATTGGATTTAACGCAGTTTCTTGGAGTCCATTGAACAATATTATGGAAGGCCTTACGCGCTTGGATGAAAATCATCAGGCTGTAGAAGCAACTGCAGAAAAAATTGATGTATCCGATGATGGTTTAACGTACACTTTTACAATCCGTGATAGCGCTAAATGGTCGAATGGCGATCCGGTCGTTGCGGGTGATTTCGTTTACGCATGGAAGCATATGTTAGATCCGGAAACAGCTTCTCCGGCAGCGTTTTTAGCATACTTTATCGAAGGAGCTGAGGCGTACAATAACGGTGAGGGATCTGCAGATGATATTGCAATTGAAGCGCCGGATGAAAAAACTTTTGTTGTGAAGCTCACTTCTCCAAACGAAGCGTTCTTGAACATCATTACGAATCCAAGCTTCTTCCCGATCAATGAGAAGGTCGCTTCAGCAGATCCGTCTTGGCATACAAATGCAGCGACGTTTGTTGGCAATGGACCATTTAAGTTGACTGCTTGGGATCACGATGTCAGTTTCGAATTTGAGAAAAACGAACATTACTGGGATGCAGACGCTGTGAAATTGGATAAAGTCCATTGGGCAATGGTAAATGATACAACTACTGAATACCAAATGTATCAATCCGATGAGTTGGATGTTTCAGGAGTTCCGGCTGAGATTGCCGAACAATTGAAAGATAGTGATGAGCTGCGCGTAGATGATGAAGCAGGTTTGTATTTCTACCGCTTCAATACTTCGATGGAGCCTTTCACGAATAAGAAGATTCGCAGAGCGTTTGGTCTTGCGGTAAATCAAGAAGAGATTGTTGAATATGTAACGAAAAATGGAGAGAAACCTGCACATGGTTTTGTCACATATGGTTTCATAGGCCCTGATGGCAAGGAATTCCGTGACACGGTTGGAGATCTCGTTTCCTATAATCCCGATGAAGCGAAAAAGCTGTTAGAAGAAGGAATGAAAGAAGAAGGTTATACGGAACTTCCAAAAGTGACGATTACGTATTCTACAAGCGAATCGCACCAAAACATTGCAATAGCACTTCAATCAAAATTTAAAGAAGTGTTAGGTGTTGATGTGGAGTTGCAAAATGTAGAGGCAGGGGTATTCCTATCCGAACAGAAAGAGTTTAAATATCAAATGTCCCGTTCGTCCTTCTTGCATGACTATGCAGACCCTGTCAATGCGCTTGAGAGTTTCATAACTGACTCTTCTATGAACCGTACGACTTGGTCGAACGCGGAATACGATAAGTTAATTGCGGATATTAAAAATGAAACAGATGAAAACAAGCGTTGGGAATTGTTGCAAGAGGCAGACCGTCTACTTATGGAAGAAATGCCAGTGTTCCCACTATACTTTTACAACCAGACAACACTTGAAAAACCGGGTGTAACCGGTATTCTGCGTCATCCTGTCGGCTATGTCGATTTGAAATACGCTGATAAGAACTGATGAACAGTCGCGGTGTCCGTCATGGCGCCGCGATTTTTTCAGTTTTAGTCACCGATCGTTTGCAAGTTTGGAGGATTGGTACGGTGCCGACTTGGTACCTTTGATAGATTAACAGTTTCGCTAATAAGTGCTGGAAAGTGGATTTATATGCGTTGTTGAGTCGGTTTAAGCGTGGAGGGGGGAGTAGATAAGTTTTCTTATAAGTTTATGCGCTTGTTCGATGGAATAATGCGTTTTTAAGTTCAATTTTGCAATGCTATCTTGATTTATGCGGATTTTATTTATGCGTTTTAAGGAGATGGGGAGATGAAGATACGGCCAGAGAGGTTGCGGAGTGGAGATATGATTGGGATTGTGTCGCCTTCAAGCCCGCCCAATCAAGAGAGCCTTGAGCGATCTTTAACATTTTTGGAGGGCCTTGGACTGAAGTGGAAGTTCGGCGAGCATGTGAAGGATCAATATGGTTACTTGGCTGGAAAGGATGATGAACGCTTAGACGATTTGCATGCTATGTTTGCCGATCCAGAAGTGAAAGGTATTATTTGTGCGGGCGGTGGCTATGGCTCAGCACGATATACGGACAAACTTGATTTTGATTTAATTCGTGACAATCCGAAAATATTTTGGGGGTTTAGCGATATTACATTTTTGCATACGGCGATTGGACGCTATACAAATCTTATAACGTTTCATGGGCCAATGTTGGCATCCTGTGTCGGAAAGGAATCCTTTCACCCTTTATCCGCTAAAATGTTTGAGCAGTTGTTTGAGCCGATGGAGCTCCATTATGATGAACACATTTCTCCGCTTGAATCGTTATCGGGCGGCGTGGTTACGGGGGAAATTGTCGGCGGCAATCTATCATTGCTTGCGAATACAATTGGAACAAGATACGAAGTGGAGACAAAAGGGAAATTGCTGTTCATTGAAGATGTTGGTGAAGAACCTTATCGTGTGGATGGTTTGTTGAATCAACTGCGGATGGCCGATAAATTGACGGATGCAGCAGGCATCATTATCGGTGATTTTTCGGATGCAGAGCCGAAGAAGCGGAAAGAGTCGTTGACATTGGATGAGGTGTTCGATCATTATGTAGGCCGATTAGGCAAGCCAGTTGTGAAAGGGTTTAAGATAGGCCATTGCGAACCGCATTTTGCCATTCCGTTAGGTGCGGAAGCTCGGTTAAATGCTGACGAACGTTCCTTGACATTGTTGCCGGGGGTGGAATGATGCGGATTCGGAAAATTGAAACGATGCGCGTCTCAGTTCCGCTCATAAAACCTTTCAAGACGGCTTTACGAACCGTGACAACAGCATATTCCGTATTTGTAAAATTGACAGACGAAGATGGCAGAGTCGGGTGGGGAGAGGCGCCGCCGACTCATGTCATTACTGGTGATACGCTGGCAAGCATTGAATATGCGATTACCGAGGTAATTGGACCTCAGCTGATCGGAATTGATATTCGGGAGCGGGAATCATTGTTTCGTACATTGAAAAGGTCGATCGTCCGCAATACGAGTGCAAAGGCGGCTGTCGACATGGCCATTTATGATTTAATTGGCCAAGTGGCAGGCTTGCCACTGTATCAGTTCTTAGGTGGCAATCGACACGAATTGGAAACGGACTTTACAGTCAGTGTGAATGATCCGGTAGAAATGGCAGAGGATGCTGAGCGGTATGTCGCTCAAGGATTCGATGTGCTGAAGGTGAAAGTGGGAATTGGTGAGATTGCGGAAGACATTGGCCGCATCCGTGCAATTCGTAATAAAGTCGGCAAGGATGTAAAAATTCGGCTTGATGCCAATCAAGGATGGCATCCGAAAGAGGCTGTATTTGCGATTGGCAAGATGGAAGATGCAGGACTTGATATTGAATTGATTGAACAGCCAGTGTCCGCGGATGATCTCGAGGGGCTAAAGTATGTAACGGATCGGACATTAACGCCGATTATGGCTGATGAAAGTGTGTTTAGCCCGAAAGATGCGCTTCGACTTTTGGGAATGCGAGCGGCGGATTTGATGAACATTAAGTTGATGAAATCAGGTGGTATCCATGAAGCTTTGAAGATCAATGCTTTATCAGAAGCGAATGGTGTTGAATGCATGGTTGGCAGCATGATTGAGACAAAGTTGGGCATCACGGCAGCAGCTCATTTTGCAGCAAGCCAATCGAATGTGACACGTTTCGATTTTGATGCGCCACTTATGTTATCCAAAGATGTCGTGGTGGGCGGTATCCAATACGAAGGTAAATCAATCCGTTTCTCTCCTTTGCCAGGGCTTGGCCTTATAGGGAAGGAAATGGATCAGGCGTTGAAGGAGGCAAAGAAATGACGGAGCCATCAGTGAATATGTATGTATGTGCAGTTCCTGTAGCGACGATTTGGACATCGCCGGAATCACCGAGGAAAATTGATGCGGAAGGTATATCGAATCCGGTACATTTGTCGAAATGGCTTGAGAAGTTGGCGTATAAGGAACGTTTCGATTTATGCAATGGAAATAGAGTTCAGACACAGCTGTTGTATGGAGAGCCGATTATCGTCGATGAAGTGGCTGGTGATTGGGCGAAAGTGATTGCGGTTTGGCAAGCATCGAAAAAGGATGAACGGGGATATCCGGGATGGGTGCCACTCACACAGCTGAAAAGCGCAAAGCAATTGAAGGAAGCTGGGGGATTTGTAAGAGTTTCATCAGGTAAGGCGCAGCTTTGGAGTATGGATGGAGATCCGACAGTTATCATTCCATTCAACGCCATATTGCCTTTAACAGATGAAAGAAAGGAACATTTTATTGTTGAAACACCAGATGGGGAAGCGCTTATTCGCAAAGTGGATGTACAACGTGCCCCTTCTGTCCATCAGTTTGATAAAAAAACGGCCGCTGATGCGGTTTATGAAGGAATGAAATTTTTAGACCTGCCCTATTTCTGGGGCGGTATGTCATCGTACGGCTATGATTGTTCAGGCTTCACTTATAATATGCTAAAGGCTTGCGGGCATTGGATTCCCCGTGATGCTGGTGATCAAGCGAGGGGCGGGGAAGAGGTACCGTTGTCGCAGCCGGAGAAATGGGAAACAGGGGATTTGTTGTTCTTTGCAAATGATGAAGGGAAAGGAAATGTCCGGCATGTTGGGTTTTACTTTGGAAATGGTTTGCTTTTGCATTCCCCATCGACAGGCCAGTCCATTGAATTGCTGAAGTTGGCTGGATCCAAGTTGGAGCGTGAGCTTTGTGGCGTTCGTAGATACGGAACGGAGGGGAATTGATATGTCAGATAAAGTGATTTTATCCGTAAAGGATTTAAAAAGGCATTTTGAAGTCGGGCGGAAGCAGACATTGAAAGCTGTGGATGGGATCAGCTTTGATATTGTTCGTGGAGAGACGTTTGGTCTTGTTGGAGAGTCGGGTTGCGGGAAGTCGACTGCCGGTCGGACGATTTTAGGTTTGTATAATAAGACGGACGGCGATGTTTTGTATGAAGGGCAAAGCGTACATGATATGACAGATAAGGAACGTCAACGTTTTTTGAAGAAAGTGCAAATGATCTTTCAAGATCCTTATGCGTCTTTAAACCCACGGTCGACGGTTTACGAAATTATTGCTGAGCCAATGCAAATACACGGCATGTATAAGACAGCGGAGGAAATGCGTGCAAGGGTTAATGAATTATTAGAGGATGTCGGGTTAAATAGAGATCATGCGAACCGATATCCACACGAGTTTTCAGGAGGTCAGCGGCAACGGATCGGCATCGCACGTTCCTTAGCATTAGATCCGGATTTTATTATCGCTGATGAGCCGATTTCTGCTTTGGATGTGTCTGTACAAGCTCAGGTTGTGAAGCTTCTGCAACGTTTGCAACGTGAAAAGGGGCTGACATATTTATTCATAGCACATGATTTGTCGATGGTAAAATATATTTCCAATCGGATCGGCGTCATGTATTTGGGACATATGGTAGAACTTACTTCTAGTGCGCAGTTGTATGAGAAACCGCTACATCCTTATACGGAAGCGTTGTTGTCAGCAATCCCGATACCAGATCCGGACATTGAAGAATCACGTGAACGGATATTGTTGCAAGGTGAATTGCCAAGTCCTATTAATCCGCCTTCAGGCTGTGTGTTCAGGACCCGTTGTCCATACGCCATGCCGGTATGTGCGGAGTTGAAGCCGAATTGGTTGGAGAAGGAGAAGGGACATTTTGTCGCCTGCCATTTGCATGATGAGAAAGTGATGAATCGGCAAGATGCTGTGAGGGAAACAGTAGGGTCGTCCTAAGGGGCGGCCTTTATTTATTGCGATTTTTCGTTTCAGCAACTCTTGAACTATAGTGAATAAATTGGTTAACCTCAGCAAATTAAAAGAAAGCTTCATTATATAGCCGATGGATATTTATTCATAGATAACTCGTTTATTGCAAAGAGGTTGCCAATGAATCTCAGATATCATATAATTACTTAGCAGCAAACCTCAACAACCCCACAACGACCTGCTCTTGCCGGGTCCCAATCAACGGACACCTGTCCATTACATGCATGTTCATGCAAAATGCTAAAATAATATAAAAGTGAATAGAACAGAAGCAGCTAGGGAAAAATAGCAAGGCCCTAACTTTATTTCGTATGCAATCAAATTTCCAAAAACAGCTTATAAAAGCAGAAGTTGTCTTGGTTCTTCTTTGTGTAGGAGAAAACGGGCGGTAACGATCATTTTTTTATTTCGATTAGTCCGAAGTCTTAAACAAATATAAAAGAGGTGGATGGAATTGAAGTTATCTCCGGTTGAGCAGGAGAAGTTAATGTTGCATGTGGCAGGTGAGCTTGCGCTAAAAAGAAAAGCGCGAGGCGTCAAGCTGAACTAGTGAGCGGACTTACGATTAAAATTGGAAATACGCCGATCGTTAAGGACAGTTCATTTTTTATTCGCAAAGGAAAGATCACGGCACTAATTGGTGAGAGTGGCAGTGGAAAAAGTATGACTGTGGCTGCTATTTTACGGCTATTGCCCCCTGCCGCTCGGGTTGAAGGGACGATTTTATTCGAAGGTAAAAATTTGCTCGAGGCTTCTCATACTGAAATAGTAGAGCTGCGAAGGCGCCGAGTTTTTACAATATTTCAAGACGCATCAAGCAGTTTTAATTTAGCTATAAGGATGGCTCGGCAGTTATATGCGTTTTCCGCTGGGCGTATTAATGATGATAACATTCAATTTAAGAAGAAAATGGGCAGGATTATGAATGACCTTCGTTTACCGCATGACGTATTGAATCAATATCCGCACGAGTTATCCGGAGGCATGCTTCAACGATGTATGATTGCCTGTGCATTATACGTTGAGCCAGATTTGTTGATTGCCGATGAACCGACTTCTGCTTTAGATATGGAGGTACGGGAAGACTTTCTAAAAGAGCTTCGCGTATTAAATGAAAAACATGGCACGACTGTGCTGCTAATTACTCATGATTTAGATATCGTTGCAAATGCAGCAAATGATATGGTCGTTATGCATAAAGGGAAAGTCGTAGAAACGGGCATTGTGAGTGAAGTATTGGAGCGGCCGGAAGATAGCTATACGAAGCGTTTATTGAATAGCAGGTTTTGACAATGGCTGTTATGGAAAAAAGTGAAAAGCGGAGGTGAGATGATGCTGCAAGTTGAGAGACTCTCAAAAAGTTATGGCCGTGGAAAACATAAAAAGGAAGTGCTTCGCAAAATATCTTTGAATGTAGCCGATGGGGAACTTGTCGGTATTGTTGGAGAGAGTGGTAGCGGAAAAAGTACATTGGCCCGCATTATTATGCAATTGGAGCATTGCGATGAAGGGGAGATTTTATTCCACGGAAAACGACCTGTCGATTTGTATTCGTATTATTCGAATTGCCAAATCGTTTTCCAGCATGCATCCTCCGCTTTGAATCCTTCTTGGACAGTGATGGAAATTTTGCGCGAACCGCTTCGATCTATGAAAGGGACTGACCGCGATGCATACATTTTCAAGATGTTGGACAAGGTTCAATTGAGCAAATCGCATGTTAGTCGACGCCCATCTGAATTAAGCGGAGGCGAACGGCAAAGGGTGAACGTATTAAGGTCAATTTTAGTGCAGCCTAAGTTGCTTATTTGTGATGAAATTGTATCAAATTTGGATCGGTTAATTCAAAAGGAGATTGTCGATATGATTCGCCAATTAAATGAGGATACGGGGATGGCAATCCTTTTCATTTCACATGATTTGCGGGTCGTGAATTATTTATGTGACCGAGTATATGTAATGAAGTCTGGACAAATTGTTGATGAAAGTAAAAAGCAGGAAGGGAAATTTTCTTTCACAGATCAGTACGCGAAAAAGTTATTTGCATGAAGTTAGATGTATACTAAAGGTGGAAAGAGAGGAAGATGACAATGAACGAATTACCAATGAGCCAATCGCGTACTATCCAAACGAAATTAGTATTGCCGCCGGATACAAACCATTTACAAACGATTTTCGGAGGACAAGTGCTTTCTTATATAGATGAAATTGCGGCAATTACTGCTATGAAGCACTCCCAAACAGCCGTCGTTACAGCATCAATCGACTCTGTTGATTTTTTATCCTCTGCAAGAGTAGGCGATGTTTTGGAACTTGAAGCGGTCGTCAGCTCTACGGGAAGAACGTCTATGGAAGTGTTCGTTACAGTGCGCTCGATGAATTTATTGACAGGAGAATCAAAACTAACGACTGAATCGTTTTTGACAATGGTTGCGATGGGCCCAGACAATAAGCCAACACCAGTTCCAGGTGTTTATCCTGAAACCGATGCCGAAAAGCGACTGTTTGAAACGGGCCCGGCACGGAGGGAGCATCGTAGCTTAAGAAGATCGATCAAGCACTGATATTTTGTTTCTGAAGGAGCTGTCCGATAATGTCGGATGGCTTTTTTCTGTGAAAACAAGGTTTGAATATGCGCGTGTTAAAGAAGTTTTCATGTGAGTTGGGAGAGGAGGCTCATGAATGTTTTATATGGACAAATTTTGTAGGTAATCTCCAATAGTGTATAAGTTAAACTTATTGAAATTGATAGAATTATCGTCATAGTACTTATGAGTCACTTCCGATACACTGAATATAGAAGGAGTGATGGACAGAATGGATTATCTTAAGGGGATCGACCATATTCAGATTGCAGCACCAGATAGTTCGGAGGAACAGGCAAGACATTTTTACGGGGAATTGTTAGGAATGAAAGAAATCCCAAAGCCAGAAAATCTAAAAGCAAGGGGCGGCTGCTGGTTCCAATGTGGGAATCAGGAAGTTCATATTGGAATTCAGAAAGATTTCATGCCAGCAAAAAAAGCACATCCAGGATTTGTTGTTAGTTCACTTGCCGAGCTAAAGAACGACTTGGAGAAGGCAGGATACGAAATAGCAAATGAGCCGCCGATTTCAGGAAGAGAACGCTTTTTCACCTTCGACCCGTTTGGCAATCGGATTGAGTTTTTGGAATTTGACTGAAACGAGACTTAAACAATAGCAGTTCATATTTATAGTGTAAGCATTAATACAGCGGCAGACATGATGCGTGTCTTGCCGCTGTTATCTAAATGTAGCAGAAGTGCACAAGTTACGAAATGCAAACATCCTTAACTACTACAGCGGAATCCAAACACTGCTATTTTAAGGAAAGAGATCAAAGATTGTTAAGGTAGTTTTTCAAGCAACCTCGTAAATCCTAAGCAGAGAGAAATCGATTATGACACAATAATATCTTGCTCCTGCTGATCCAATCTTTTCAATTCTTCTAGCGCCTCGTCTTTTTTTCTCCTTAAGCGATCTTGTGTTTTTCGAACTTCTTGATGAACAGTGTTCAATTGGCTTTTTGCATCAGTAATGCGGGAATGCACTGTCCAGTCGGAGAAAATATTATCGAAAAAGATGTCCGTAAACGTAAAGAAATCATTTTGATTTACTTTGAAAGACTCCGAAGCTAGGCTTTGGACATCCATCAATTCCGTTTCGTAATGACGGAGTGCTCGCTGTGCACGGTGTACGAGGTCATCTGAGCTGTTCATTTCCGAGTATTTTAGAGCCGAAACGATCAAGCCGCCGCCTAAAAACGTATCCCACATCGACAATCCTTCTGCATTGCCTAACTTATCCAATGCGGCATCCAGCGTTCGCAATGCTTTTCCTCCAGCCTCATATGCTTCATCAATTTCACGAATCATCGAACGTACTCTTACCCGATCATCAGCAATTTGCTGCAACGTACGATTCGCTGCCGTATCGTGCTGGCGGATCCACGCTTCCTTTTCTTTTAAAAAATCGGCCCAATCCTCTTCGATATAGGCAAAGTCAGGTTGGTTCATCTTCTCTTTCAACCGCTCTGTTTCAGCCGTTAAATCGGCAACGGTTTTTTCAGCCTCATTATATTTAAGCTCCGCCTCTGTCACCTCATTGATTTCCCTCTCCATTTCGGCGTCCCATTTGCCCGTCCATTCCTTTAGTTTATTTGCAAATGAAAACTTACCTAACTTTACAACGTCTTGCTGTTCTTTTGATAGTTGGTTTTTCAGCTGGTCGCGGAGCTTGGTCGCTTCTAATAATTGCCTTTCTGCCCCTTCTAATCTTCTTTTAATCCGATTCCGTTCATTGCGAAGCATCGTCAATTCCATTTGTCGTTCATGAATATCCGTTCTCATTGCTCACACGCTCCTTTCCTTATTTACGGCTATAGGCAGCAAGTGGTTTCAGTTTTTTATACAGTGGATTTGAATGGGGCAATTGTGTATGGATAGGGCTGTGAAACCGTCGTATGGTGAAAGTCTTTTCCATGAGAAACGTGGTATCTAAGCATCAAATCATGAAGATATATCGCTTTACATTAATGCAAGTTACAGTGTATTATGTAACTAATACACCAGTACAGAAGGGGGATAGACTGATGAAACAATGGAATGGACTGCTGTGGAAAGAATGGGTGCAGTGGCGGTTATCGTTGCTCATTATAATTGTGTTTATGGCTGCGGCACTAATAGGTTTGCCGTCTTTTGCAAGGTTGTTAGCGGTAGAAGAAGTTTCGGTGTTTGAGATAACGATGGTAATTTGCTTTATAGCGGCTGGGGCATGTATTTTAGTGCCTGTCATCCATTTTTTGATGATGTTTAACAAAGATATGAAAAGTCCCGATTTATGGCTACATTCAACTGCTTCGACTACTGAGCTCGTCGGGGCCAAAATGTTAATGGCTACTCTTTCGGGCGCTGCATGCATAGCCGTGCCTGTAATTGTCGTGGCATTTCGATATGTAACAGCAGTATCTCATCCAGTAGACATGTTTGATGAGCTGTTGTTCTTTGGAACTTTGTTAATTGCAATCATATTTCTTTCATCGATTCAGTTTATGGTTTATGGCTTTTTCTTTATTGTAATTGAACAAGTGCTGAAGCCTTTTGTAAAAGGGTTTTCTCTTGTTATCACATTGCTGTTATTTATCGTTTCAGTTAGGGTGTACGGTGAAATAACAAGTTCACCATTCTTCGAGAGATTTGTCCGGTTTGGCAAAATTGATTTGATGAAACTTAAAAATCCGCATATCGAATTAGAGTATGGTTATTTCGCTTTGAATGGAACAGTTTTATATGTAGGTGAAGTTATGTTTGCAATGCTTTTGACTATTGGCCTTTTCCTTGCTGGAATTGCTTTGTTTGAGAAGAGGGTGCGTCTATGACAACGTATAGAGGGTTGTTAAGCAAAGAATGGCAGCTTATGAAATGGTCGTTTGTTGGCTATCTATTGACGAATTTGGTAATTAGTGTGTTCAGTTTGGCGCCATCAATTGTAGGTTCGGTTGGGAATATTCGGTTAGAGATGAGCAGTCTTGTCAATATGTGGTTGATTTTACATATGTTTTTTTTCACAGCCCTATTCCTACAAAGCCTTCATAAAGATATTGAGCAGCCTGATATTTGGTTTCACTCGCCAGCTTCGATCTGGGAGCTTCTTGGCGTTAAAGTTGTTATGGCATTTGTGCTGAACAGTTCATCGCTTCTCATTTGTCTCTTGTCGGCAGGAGTTGCGTACGTGACAGGAGCCTCTGAAGTAAAGCTTAATTTGTTTGGACTTCCAGGAGCAACGCATATTTTTATTACATTTTTCATGTCAAGCTGTTTGATCATGTCATTCAGTCTGTTCATTTGGGTAATCTACAAAATTACAGCATATAAGATTAGCCATCTTGCAATTTTGGTCGTCATGCCCCTAATTTTTGCCGGATCGGTTGTATGGGGAATTCTTTCGGCTATTAATGATACGAAGAGCATTCTATTTAGTTCTTTTATGTATATCACTATTTCAATTGTATTATTTGCAGGCGGGGCAACCTTGCTTGAAAAGAAAGTGAGGTACTGACGATGAGCATAGATTTTCTACCGGATAAGCCAATATACCAGCAGCTCATCGACCGGATTTTAGGAGATATTATGCGTGGCACGATAGCGGCTGGGGAGAAGTTGCCTTCAGTCCGTGAATATGCAGTGGAAGTAGGCGTGAATGCCAATACGATGCAGCGCGTATATAAGGAGTTGGAGCAAATGGAGATCACTGAAACGAAGAGGGGGCAAGGATCGTTCGTTACGGAGGATCAAGATAAGATTGCGGCGCTTCGAGATGAAATGAAGGAGCAGTTAGTGACAAACTTTCTTCAAAACGTGGCCGCTTTCGGCTTTACAACTGATGAAATAGTAAAGTGTCTGCAAGAGAGGGGGGGACAGAATGATTGAGTTAAAGCATATTGGAAAGAAATATGGGAGTAAAAAAGCGTTGGAAAATGTAACATTGTCCATTCCGAGAGGAAAAGTGATTGGACTAGTCGGAGAAAATGGGAGCGGAAAATCGACAATGCTGAAAATAATGGCTGGTCTTGTGTCGGTGAATGCTGGAAGTGTGACTTTTGATGGGAAACCAATTACACGGAGGGTTGCTTCGCGAATTGCATATATGTCCGATACGGATTCCTTTTACCTGTATTTCACAGTGCAACAACTGATTGATTACTATGCTTCGCAATTTGAAGATTTCGATGTTATTAAAGCGAAGGAAATTATTCAGTTTTTGAATGTTGATCTTCATTCAAAAATGAAAAACTTGTCAAAAGGAAACCGGGGAAGGGTGAAAATTGCTGTGACGCTTGCGAGGGAAGCGGATGCTTATTTGCTTGATGAACCTTTTTCTGGGCTTGACCCAATGGTGCGCGATGACATTGCGAAAGGACTTATCCGATTCACAGACCCAGAGCGCCAGACAGTCATTATGTCAACACATGAGATCCGGGAAGTAGAGCCTCTGCTGGATGAAATGATCATTATGCAGGGCGGATCGGTGCTTGCGCATAGAGCGGTAGATGAAATTAGAGATTTATATGGAGTGGATGCGACGAGTTATATGGTGTCGCTATTCCGGGATCAGCACCCAAGAAGGGAGATGGAAAAATGAAGCCAGTAGTAGAATTGAAAAACTTATCGAAGGCCATTGGCAAGAAGAAAATTATTGATGACTTGAATCTGTCTTTGTATCCTGGGCAAATTACAGGGTTTTTAGGTCCAAATGGTGCAGGTAAAACGACGACGATCCGAATGATGGTAGGCTTGATGAAGCAATCGGGCGGTGATGTCATTATTGATGGTGTTTCTTTGAGGGATAATTTTGAGGAGGGTCTGTCGAAGGTTGGCGTTATCGTTGAGAATCCAGAGATGTATAAGTTTATGTCGGGATATAAAAATTTGTTGCATTTTTCGCGGATGCATAAAGGTATAACGAAGGAGCGGATTGACGATGTCGTCCGGCAAGTCGGGTTGCAAAATCGGATTCATGAGAAAGTCGGCACATACTCATTAGGGATGCGCCAAAGATTAGGGTTGGCTCAAGCTTTATTGCACAGACCGAAGTTTTTGATTTTGGATGAACCGACGAATGGACTTGACCCCGCAGGCATCCGAGAATTCCGTAACTACTTGCGTCGGATTGCAGAAAATGAAGGAGTATCCGTTTTCGTCTCAAGCCATATGCTTTCTGAAATTGAATTGATGTGCGATCGGATTGCGGTCATTCAAAATGGAAAATTGATCGGCATCCGCGAAATGTCGGACGCAGAGCAATCGTTTTATTATATAGAAGCTACGCCGAAAGAGCAGGTGCAACAGATTCTTGTGAATGAAGGATTTGCAGTTTCACCATTGAAAGAGGGCTATTTAGTTCAGGCGCAACAACAGCAAATCCCAGGCGTCGTGCAGTCATTGATTGCAGAGGGGCTTCAAGTGTATGCCGTTCAGCCGCAACGGAAAACATTGGAAGATGAGTTTTTGGAAATGACAGGAGGTGGCCAAATTGCTCAATCTCATACAAAATGAATGGATGAAGCTATGGAACAAAAAAGGAACTTGGGTGATGGTCGGACTTATGATCATATTTACTTCAGGGATGTTGTTCCTCATGAAGTGGATTGATACACAAAGAAATAATTGGGAAGCCCAGCCAGGTGATGCGTCTATAAGCGTGCAAGTGGACGTAGATGACAGCGGTTGGAAGGAATCAGCAGAATCTGATTTGGCTTATACACAAGCCCGGTTGAGTGAAGAAGGCCTTTCAAAAGTGGAACGAAAAGAGTTGGAAGGCAATGCAAAAGTGCTTGAATATCGATTGGCTAATTCGATTGAACCAATTGATGAATTCAGCCGAGAAGGACTGATTAAGAACCCGTCAAGCATTAGCGGGACAGTATTATTATTGACAGTTATCGTTGCAGCGGGTATTGTCGCTTCCGAATTTTCACAAGGAACGATTAAGATGTTGCTGACGCGTCCAGTGAAAAGATGGAAGATCCTTACGTCGAAATTTATTACTGTCAATTTATTTAGTATCTTTCTAATCCTTGTCGGATACGTCTTGTATATTGCACTTAGTATGATCCTATTTAAATCAGGGGCTGGTCAGGAATTGGCTTGGAACGGGAAAGAAGTTGTGGAAGTTTCTGTATGGGGCAAAAGCTTATATATGTTGCTATTATCTTTTGGAAGTGTGTTCATCACGGCGTCTTTCGCTTTTGCAGTAGGAAGTGTTTTCAGGTCAAGTTCACTTGCAATCGGTTTGTCGTTGTTCATTTACTTCACAGGATCAACGATTACAATGATGCTATCGAAATATGAAGTTGCTAAATATTTGCTTTTCACACATATGGATTTAACTGTATACGAAACGGGTATGCATTTCATTCCAGGTATTAGTTTGACGTTTTCACTCGCTGTCGTTGCTGTTTACATTGTCGTATTTTTAGCAATTAGCTACACAACATTCATTAAACGTGACGTCACTGCGTAAATAAGAAAAAGCTGTCTCTGTTCGAGACAGCTTCTTCTCATTTATGATGATTAAAAGTGCTTACAAGACCGAATACAGTTCCAATAAGGATGAATGCGAAAAGCGCGTACATAATGTAAATGAACCACATGAAGACTCCACTCCTTTTAGTCATGATCCTATCTTTCATTGTAGCACCAGTTGCTGGACGAGGCAACGGGCGACACGACTCTGTCGAAAAATGGCGGGGTGAAAGTGAAGGCAGACACATTGGTTAACTCTGGGTCATGATCAGTGCCTAACCGTCAAACTTTCGTGCATTTGCCACGAGATTAGTGCATAACGCGATACAGGGTAGTAGTAACAATAAAAAAGCCGACCAAGTCGGCGATGAGATTATTGCTTTTCCGCTTTTAAAAGATCTCGGATTTCTTTGAGCAGTTCCTCTTTTGCATCAATAGCTGGTGTTTCTGCTTTTTCTGGTTCTTTTTTGCGTTTGAATTTCATAAGCAAACGGACGAATAAGAAGATGGAGAACGAGATGATGATGAAATCTATGATGGATTGTAAAAAAACGCCGTATGTAAGGTTTACTCCGCCCATTTTAAGGTGAAGATCGGATAACTCAATTTTCCCTGTTAAGAAGACGATAATAGGTGTAATAATATTTTCAACTAAGGATGAAACGATTTTTCCGAACGCTCCGCCGATTACGACTGCAATTGCGAGGTCCAACACATTCCCTTTAAACGCAAATTCCTTAAAATCTTTCCACATGTAGAAATCCCCCTTTCAGGATAATTTTTAATTCTTTTCTTTCTCATTTTAGTAAATCGCAATCTATGATTCAACTTAATGTTCACTAATTATCGGATCAATAGTAGGATCCCAACGATACTTCGACAGATCTACTTTATCGTCAAGTCCGAATTCCACTCCTTCCGCTTCCAATAAATCACGCTGTAAATGTCCTTTTTCATCACGGTCATTTGGTGTAGAGATGCCTCCTTGTGCGTTGATAATTCGGTGCCAAGGCAAATGGTGTTTTTCGCTCATTGAGTGAAGAATCCTTACAACTTGCCTTGCACCGCGGGGGCTTCCTGCTGCTTTGGCAACTTGGCCGTATGTCATGACATAGCCTGCAGGGATGTTTTTAATAATTTGGACGGCTTTTTCTGTAAAGGGAAGCAATGTTTTATCCTCCTCTTAGGAAATTGATTGTTTTCATCTTACACAAAATACTTCTATTCCTAAAGTGTGGTATGTCAAAGTTTAATACATATAGGCATCGGGGAAGACTCTAAAGAGATATAAAAAGGAGTGTTACGATGAAGCATTATTCATTAGCAATTGGATTAGTAGCTATTTTACTAGCTGGGGGCTGCGGCAATAAAACAGATACCAGTAACGAAGCGCAGAACGAACAGCCACCACATGAGGAGATGGAGCATAATCGTTCAGGTGTCGTGCCTAAACATCTAAAAGAAGCTTCAAATCCGAAGTTTGCGGTTGGAGACAAGGCGATTATAGAAACAGATCATATGCCTGGCATGAAAGGTGCTGAGGCAACTATTGTCGGTGCTTATGACACTACTGCCTATGAGGTTTCGTATACACCAACAACAGGAGGACCGAAAGTGGAAAACCATAAGTGGGTCATCCACGATGAGATTAAGGATACAAATGATGAGCCGCTGCAAACAGGCGATGAAGTGACGATCGAGGCGGACCATATGGAAGGGATGAAAGGAGCTATCGGCAAAATTGATTCAGCGGTAAAGACAACGGTTTATATGATCGATTATACGCCTACAGATGGCGGAGAAAGAGTTGTCAACCATAAATGGGTAACGGATGATGAATTGACGAAGATTGAATGAGTAGAAAGCGGACCGCACATAACTGCGGTCCGCTCAGCTTGTTGACAAACGCTCGCATACTGCGTTGCTCGTCTCGCTCGTCCCCTCATGAACCTTAAGTTCTATTCGGGTCTTCGCTCGACTTCGCGCCTTGTCTGGCAAGCGTTTTCAAGCCAAGCTGGGCAAACACTTATCCCATAACTAAAAACCTTTAAAAGACTGTAGACAAAGTGAAAAAATACTTTGTCTACAGTCTGAGCGGACCGCACATAACTGCGGTCCGCTTTATTTCTGAAAAGTTGAAACGTTTGTGAGAGAATATTCGTAAAGGGACTATACTTTAATAGAATAGAAGGAGAGGATCACAAATGAAAGATGTATTTTCAAAGCAAAGCATTATTGGGTATACTATTAAAATTTTGGGTATTGTCATAATCGGATGGGGCGTTTTACAAGCCTTTTTCTTTTTTATAACTGGATTTCAATCTCAGGGACATGTAATGCATGAATGGGGAGAGCTCCAATATACAGATATGTATAACGGTATATCCTTTTTAGGGGCAGTTGGAATCATTGCAACACATCTCATAACTGGTGTATTGGTCATCGGATTCGGTGAAGTGATTGATTTGCTGCAGAAGATTTATTTCAGATTACATCCCGAATCAGAAAAGAAGTGGAAAGAAGAGCAAGCGAAGAAGAGATGGGAAAAAGAACAAAATAATAATAATGATCTGCCATTTTGGGCTGAGCAGGATATTAAAAATTTTTATGAGGAGCAAAAAGCAGAAATTCATTCAATTAAATTGACGACCCATCCTTATATTTTCAAAATCGCTGTGGATGATCGAGTTGAGTACGTGGAAGTCGGCGGATTAAAAACGCGTGTATTGTCCGAAGAGGAGGCGAAGGAGTTTGAATGAAACCTTCCGCTTCCTCTTGAACTCGTTTATTGCCTTGAAAAGCGACGATCAAGCTGTTGCTTTTTCCTTTTTTGATAATAGCTATAGACAGATGTAGCGATTATTAACCAAAACGCACTTGCCGCCATGCCGCCGACAACATCACTCGGATAATGGACGCCAAGATAGATGCGGCTAATCGCGATCGATGCAAACATAATGATCGCTAAAAGTGAAACAACTATTTTACTCACTATAGATTTCAAATTTCTTATGGCGATGAAGGCGGAAATAGCATATAAGCTGAATGCCATCATTGTATGACCGCTCGGGAAGCTGTAGCCGCTAATGTCGACAAGTCTGTGAAAGTCCGGACGCTCTCGTCGGAAGATGAATTTTAATATTTGGTTGAGCGCACCGGTACCAATAAGGACAAAGAAAAAGAAGTAGGCTTGCGAATGTTTGCGAAATACCCAAAATAGCAAAGCGAACCCGATTACAATTAGACAGATGACGACTGTTGTAGAGCCAATCCATGTAAATGCTTTCATAATCGGAGTCAAAGCGGGCGTTTCCCATCCTTGGACAATATCAATGATTGTATGGTCAAAGCGATGAATTGTTTCATTTTGGATGCCGGTTGCAATATACGCGAAGATGCCAGCGAATACAATACATAAAAGCAGTGCAAACGACAGGCGCAAAGAAAGTTCTCTCATTTATTTTCACCCTTTCATGCGCTCCATTTTACAGGAAAGCGTATGTATCTGCATCTTTTATCAGAAAGAGTGATCGTTTTGCAAACGACTTTTTTGATTATAGCTTGTTATACCATTGGTAATTTTTTAACAGCAGTAATTGTAGGTAAGTTGCTTTACAAGAGAGATATACGTGCTTTAGGGAGTGGGAATACTGGCGTCCGCAATGCGGGTAAGGTTTTTGGAAAAATTGGCTTCATTTTGACGTTTTTAGGAGACGGCGCGAAAGGTGCAATTGCGATCATGCTTGCTCATTGGGCTGGATATGATGGCACGATGCTATTGGTTTGTTTATTTGCAGCGACAGTAGGGCATATATTCCCAGTGTTTTATAAATTCCATGGAGGCAAAGGGATTTCTACATTCCTCGGTGGGGTGTTATTTTATGAACCATTCATTTGTACAATAATAACAGGCATCTTTTTAGTGCTTATCAGTCTAATAAAAAATTTTACTGTAGCTGGTTTGGCTGCAATCGCAACGATTCCGTTTACTATTTTGATGTTAGGCAGAGGACTTGATGAGGCTGCTATGCTGCTATTGCTGGTCGTTCTTATTTGCATTGCTCATAAGAAGGACATCATGGCAATAGCGAAAGAGAAAGTAAAAATGTAAGGAGTTGACGAAGATGATTGAAATCAAGACGTCGGAAGAATGGAAAAATATTGTAGAACAGTCGAGGAAAGCGCCTATTTTTGTATTAAAGCATAGCGCAACATGTCCCATTAGTATTTCGGGCCATCATGTATTTGAACATTATGAGACATCAATTTCAAAGTATTACTTGATCGTTCAGAAAAACCGGTCGATTTCCAATGAAATTAAGAAGGATCTCAATGTTCGTCATGAAACACCGCAGGTTTTATTACTAAAAGATGGTGAAGCTGTTTGGTACGCAAGTCATTATGACATAAGCAAATCAAGCATGAAATCTGCTGTAGAAGAACATTGCTGAGCGACTTAGGAGCACAAATCAGTAAGTGTGTCTATATTGTCATTATGATAAAATAGTAATATCTAAAAATTTACAATTGGGGGAGAGCATGTGAGAATGAAAGGCAAAACTGTTGTCATTACAGGTGGGGGAAGCGGCATCGGGGCGGTAGCTGCAAACGTTTTTGGCAAGGAGGGTGCTCAAGTTGCGATTATCGACTTCAATGAGATAGCTGGGGAAGAAACGGCAAAGAGTTTGCATGGCGAAGGGATTGAAGCTGCATTCTTCAAAGCGAATGTAGCGGATCAGGAGCAAGTGCAGTCAGCCGCGCAAAAAGTGCTCGAACATTTTGGAAAAGTTGACGTGCTCATTAACAACGCAGGAATTACAAAAGATGCTATGCTCGTAAAAATGGAGGCAAATGATTTCCGGCAAGTAGTTGACGTAAACCTAACGGGCGTATTTTATTGTACGCAAGCGTTTCTCCCTACGATGCTTGCGGCGGGTAAAGGTAAGATCGTAAATACATCCTCCATCGCTGGCACTGGCGGCAATATCGGCCAAACAAATTATTCGGCTGCAAAAGCGGGGGTCATTGGAATGACAAGGACTTGGGCAAAAGAGTATGGCCGCAAAGGCATCAACGTCAATGCCGTAGCACCAGGCTTTATTGAGACAGACATGATTGAAACAATTCCAGAAAAAGTATTGGAGCAAATGAAGCTGTTGACGCCCTCCGCAAGAATGGGCAAACCGGAAGATATTGCAAGCGCCTATCTTTTCCTTTCCTCCGAGGAGGCTGACTTCATCAATGGAACTGTATTGGAAGTAGATGGCGGTATGTTAAAGTAATTTTCACCCTCTTTCTCTTATTTGGAAAGAGGGTTTTTGTTCATGTATTTGTGAATACATTCACAATACATGACACTTATCATACGAAAAGTTATGACAATCATGTCTGTTGCAAAATGGGTCCTGCTTTTATGATGAGTATAAGAAAAAATAATCGTCACATTTAAAAGGAGGATCAAGATGGAAAGCAAAGAAAAAACAAAACAGCTACATAAAAATGTAGCTCCCTTCGCAAAATCGGATTTGAAGAAAAGTATAATCCAGCTCATTAATACGGTGCCGCCTATTTTTATTTTATGGTACTTGGCGTATTTGAGTTTATCTGTTTCAATTTGGCTCACATTTGCAGTTTCCATAGTTGCAGCAGGATTCGTCGTTCGGACCTTCATTATTTTTCATGATTGCACGCATGGATCGTTTTTCAAAAATAAGAAAGCAAACAATATTGTCGGTACGATTACAGGTATTTTGACTTTGTTTCCTTATGAAAAATGGAAGCGGGAGCATGCGATCCACCATGCAACGAGCTCGAATTTGGATAAACGTGGTGTAGGAGACATTTGGGTAATGACAGTCGAGGAGTATATGGGGGCGTCAAAATGGCAGCGGCTCGCTTACCGATTTTATCGGAACCCATTCGTTATGTTTGGACTTGGACCACTCTATTTAGTGCTGATTTCAGGTCGTTTTAATCGAAAAGACGCACGGAAAAAAGAGCGATTCAATACGTATTTGACGAATGTTGCTATCGTATTATTGTATGCGTTCATGGCGTATCTTGTAGGGTGGCAGGCATTCCTCATCGTGCAAGCGTCGATTATGTTCGTATCAGCTGCGCTTGGCATCTGGCTGTTCTACATTCAACATACATTCGAGGACTCCTATTTTGAGGACGAGTCAGAGTGGGATTACGTAAAAGCTGCGGTGGAAGGAAGTTCATATTATAAGCTACCAAAAGTGCTTCAATGGGCGACGGGCAATATCGGCTTCCATCATGTGCACCATCTGGCGCCGCGCGTTCCAAACTACAATTTGGAATTAGCCCATGAATCAACTCCACCGCTTCAAAAAGCGACAACAATTACAATTAAAACAAGCTTAGAATCATTGCGCTACAAGCTTTACGATCCGGCGCGGAAATCGTTCATCACCTTTAAAGAAGTGAAAGAGCGCATTAGTAAAACAGCAACATTGGATTTGAAAGAGCTAAAACCGAAGCGCACAAGCTTTGAAGGAAAATAATTACGACAGCGGCCATCTTCGGGTGGCTTCTTTTCATTTGTAGGTGAAAAGCTTTAATGGTAGGTACGTCACTCCGCGAAATGGTGGGCCAAACTTTAAAGTGTGAGAGTTTTTCCAATACAATCTTCTGAAATGATACAATCAATATAAATCTGTTTGAAAGGTCGGCGATTATGCAGAAATGGTATAGTATTTTTCCTAAAAGCCCTTGGTTGAGCATCTACGCTTGGATTATATTTTGTTTGCTGCCTTTCTTTTTTATTTTCCGATCATGGTCGGCAATTGGTATATCAGTCGGCATCGGTTTGCTTCTGCTCTTTTTCATTTCTTATTTCTTTTCGTTCCGCTCTAAAAGTGGACTTGTCTATATGTGGGTCAGTTTTGAGATGGTCATAAATGTCGTAATGACACTGCTCTTCGGTTATGTGTATTTCTCTATTTTCACGGCTTTCTTCATCGGCAACATTCGGAATCCAGTCGGCTTCTTCATATTGTACGGGCTGCATATTGCGTTGACCATCGGGGCAATTGTGGCAGGTTTTTTCATCGACATTCACCTGTTTTTGACGCAAGTCCATTTTGTAATTATTACGGTAATTGGGGTCATTTTAATGCCGTTCAATTTGTACAACCGGGGCAAGCGGGAGAACTTGGAAGGTCAATTAGAAGACGCAAAGGAAAAGATTTCGGAATTGAAGTTGTTAGAGGAGCGTGAGCGCATTGCGCGTGATTTGCATGATACATTGGGACAAAAACTGTCAATGATCGGTGTAAAGAGTGATTTGGCAAGAAAATTAATCGCAAAAAGTCCGAAAGATGCGGAACGTGAGCTGTTGGATATCCGTAAAACTGCAAGTACGGCGTTAAAAGAAGTGCGTGAGCTATTGGCAGATATGCGCTCCACTAAATTGTCCGATGAATTATTGCGTGCGCAGCAAATTTTAGCTGCTGCAGAAATTGAGTTGAAGGTAACTGGATCATCTGTGATTGCCCATGTGCCGACGAATTTCGAGAATGTATTGGCAATGTGTTTCAAGGAGGCTGTTACGAACGTCGTCAAGCATAGCGGCGCCACGGTTTGTCATGTGACGATCGAACAGTCGGAAGACAGAATTTCAATTGCTATTCATGATAATGGCAGTGGCTTAAAAGGAATGAATGCTCCAGGAAGCGGACTTAAAGGGATGCGTGAACGGCTTGAATTCGTGAACGGCACTTTGCGGATAGATGAAGACAATGGCACAAAGCTGACGATCGAGATGCCGGTCGTCATTACCCATCAAAGTTAAGGAGGGATTGCAATGATTCGGATTGTCATTGCAGAGGACCAAGGCATGATGTTGGGCGCGCTTGGTTCATTGCTGAATATGGAAGACGATATGGAAGTTGTCGGTATGGCCCGCAATGGGGAAGAGGCGGTCCGGCTCGTTCGAGAGCAGTCGCCAGATATTTGCATTATGGATATAGAAATGCCGGTCAAAACGGGGCTTGACGCAGCTGAAGAATTGATTGGATCGACTTGTAAAATAATCATTTTGACAACGTTTGCAAGAGCTGGCTATTTTGAACGGGCAAGACGTGCAGGAGTGCGCGGATATTTGCTGAAGGACAGCCCAATTGAGGAATTGGTCACATCCATCCATGCGATTCAAGACGGTAGAAGAATTTACGCGCCGGAGTTAGTGGATATTGCATACGGCTCGGATGACGAAACAGAAAATCCGTTGACAGATCGAGAAAGCCAAGTGTTGGGGCTTGTCGCTGAGGGGAAGAGCACGAAGGAAATTGCGGGAGAGCTCTATTTGACGCCGGGCACTGTAAGGAATTATATTTCTACCATTCTTGAAAAGTTAGGCGTTGGCAATCGGATTGAGGCAATTTCTCGCTTTAAAGAGAAGGGCTGGCATAAGTGAATTATGCTATGCTTTCATTAATAAAATGAAAGGGGAAGTAGAGATGGAATTACGTGCAAAAGAGCTTGACCGGAACGATACGCTTGCCGATTATCGGAAAGAGTTTTACATTCCAGACGGTAAAATCTATATGGACGGCAATTCATTGGGGCTGCTGTCTAAGCGTGCGGAACGGACACTATACGAGCTATTGGATTCTTGGAAAGTATTAGGCATAGACGGATGGACGGAAGGGGAGCGTCCGTGGTTTTATTTGTCCGAACAAATTGGAGAGATGATGGCGCCGCTCGTAGGAGGAATGAAAGGCGAAGTCATTGCAACAGGTTCTACAACGACAAATCTTCATCAAATGACATCGACTTTTTACAAGCCGAAAGGTAAGAAGACGAAAATATTGGCAGACGAATTGAATTTTCCTTCGGATATTTATGCGCTAAAAAGTCAGCTGCAATTAAAGGGGTATGACCCTGCAGAGCATTTCATCCAAGTGAAGAGCCCAGATGGCCGTTATTTGCGTGAAATAGATCTTATCGACGCAATGACGGATGAAGTTGCGCTCATCGTTTTACCCGCTGTGTTATATCGAAGCGGCCAAGTTTTGGATATGGAGCGTTTGGCCGAGGCTGCGAATGAGAGAGGCATACCGATTGGATTCGATTTATGCCATTCAATTGGTGCGATTGAGCATTCCTTACATGATTGGGGTGCTGATTTTGCGTTTTGGTGTACGTATAAACACTTGAATGGTGGACCGGGGTCTGTCGGTGGTTTGTTCATCCACGAAAGGCATTTTGGAAAAACGCCAGGTCTTGCTGGATGGTTTGGTTCAAACAAACAATCGCAGTTTGACATGAATCATACGATGGATGTTGCAGGGGATGCAGGCGCTTACCAAATTGGCACACCGCATTTGCTTAGCTTAGCGCCATTGATCGGCTCCCTTGAAATGCTCCAAGAAGTCGGAATCAATCAAATTCGAAGCAAGTCCTTTCAACTGACGGATTATATGATGGAATTGATTCGTGAGCATCTATCAGATTATGGATTTACAATCGGAAATCCTGATAATGAATCCCGCGGCGCGCATTTGCTGTTGGAGCATCCGGAAGCTGCGCGTATTTGCAAAGCATTAAAAGCGGATGGTGTCGTACCGGATTTCCGTGCTCCAAACGGGATACGTCTGGCACCGGTCGCGCTATACAATTCATTTGTTGACGTGTGGCAAACGGTGGAGAAATTGCGCATCATCATGGAAGAGAAACGATATGAACAATTCGAAAACAAAAGGGGTGTCGTCGCATGACTGAAAAATGGATTGATATTTCACAGCCGTTGACAAATGATATTGCAGAATGGCCAGGGGACACGCCGTTCAGCTACGAAGTACGATTTTTGAAAGCGGATACAGGGTCGGTCAATATTGGGAAATTGACGACGAGTACACATATGGGAACGCATATCGATGCGCCGTTCCATTTCGACAATAATGGCAAAAAGGTTCATGATTTATCGCTCGATGTTTATATAGGAAAAGCGCGTGTTATTGATATGACTGGCAAACAGTCAATTGGAAGGGCGGAATTAGAGCAATTAGATTTCGGGGGAGCTGAACGGATTTTATTCAAAACGGAAAGCCGGACGGATCCGAAAGTATTTACGGATACCTTCACGGTGCTCAGTCCGGATATCGGTCCTTTATTGAAAGAGCGTGGCGTAAAATTGATCGGTATTGATACGCCATCCGTCGATCCGGAGGACAGCAAGGAATTGTTAGCGCATCATGCTTTGAACGATAATGGTGTGCTTATTTTGGAAAATATCGTTTTGCATACTATTGAAGAAGGGGATTATGAATTAATCGCATTGCCCCTTCCGATTGAGGGTGGAGATGGGAGCCCTGTGCGTGCTGTTATCCGGAGGTGGCAACGTGACTGAGAAAGGAATTCATACTGATTTTCGTAACAATATGACGTATGGTGAATATTTGAATTTGGAGCAAGTGCTATCGAGCCAGACGCGTCAGTCAGGCCACCATGATGAGATGTTGTTTATCATCATACACCAAGTAAGTGAACTGTGGATGAAGCTTATATTGCATGAATTGAATACGGCAATTGATTTGATCGATAAGGATGAACTGCCAGAAGCCTTTAAAATGTTAGCGCGCGTTTCAAGAGTACAAACGCAAATTATTCAGGCTTGGGATGTCCTATCCACACTTACGCCAGCGGAATATATGGAATTCCGGGATCATTTAGGACGCGCATCGGGGTTCCAATCCTATCAAAATCGACTCATCGAATTTGCTTTAGGCTACAAACAGCCGCATATTATGAAAATCTATGAAAAGGATCCGGCGCTTGCCAAGGAGTTAAAAGCAGCTTACGATGCTCCAGGCATTTATGATGTCGCCATCAATGCGCTACATAAAAATAGCTTTCCAATTAACCCGGAGCTCCTTAATCGCGATTTTTCTGTTACATATAAAGGCGATCCGACTGTGGCTGCTGCCTGGCTTGAAGTGTACCGCAATGTTGACCAGTATTGGGATCTTTACCAGTTGGCAGAGAAGTTGGTGGATATCGAAGACAGCCACCAGCAATGGCGCTTCCGCCATATGAAAACCGTTGAGCGAATCATCGGCTTCAAAACGGGCACTGGCGGCTCCTCCGGCGTCAATTATTTAAAATCCGTCTTAGACCACCGCTTCTTTCCTGAGCTGTGGGATGTCAGAACAAAATTATGAAGAAAAGAGCTGTCGTGCGGCAGCTCTATTTTATTGAAATGCATATCTAACACAATTATGAATATATTATCCATCAGTAAATGCGGGGTAGGTTTACAAATGCATCATCAAACTAATAAAATGCCTCAAGATCGCACAAAAAAACTAACGGAAGAAGCATATCGGTTATCAAACTCCGCATAAACCACGATAAACAAGCATAATACCAAACATAAACTCATTATTCCCATCAACCTCGCAAAACGGTTTCCCCGCCCGCGCATAACGTACAGCAGAACCGCAAAACGTATTCCCATCCCCACATAACCTATTGCGGATCCCGCATAAAGCCCCGTATCCGCGCGAAACCCTTCTCGACTCCGCATAACACTAACAACCATTAAGCGAAAAATATGCTTGTCCCTCAGCTGTTATGCGCCGTTCAATCTATTTATGCGTTCTTTGAAGTAGTTATGCGTGTGCCCGGCTAATTATGCGCTTTTCAAGGGAATTATGCGTCTTAAGAAGCGTATATGCTTTGTCCGCGGCATTTATGCGTTTCTAAAGCTAAAAATGCTTTGGATCAGTCGCATCAATCTATTTCATCCGCGCATATCTTCCTTGCCGCATGCATTAAACGCTTCGCCAAAAAAATTGGCGAAGCGTTTCTCTTAATCGTATCAATCACCTTATGCAGGCGGGTCGGCAATGAACCTGTCGAATGACTTGCCGCTCGACAATAGGAACCCCTCCCCGAACCGTTGTGACTCATTGCCTCAACCTAAACACGCATTTCGTATCTCCCGCATAACATACATCCGCTGCAAGTAGCTGTTCACCTTCCTCGCATGTATTCAAAATAAAAATAGCGCATCCCCTTCAACAGGTTAGATATTGTCACTAAGATGACAACCACCTCCTTACCCGCCTTATTAGGACCCGCTATACTATGCCCATGATCACCACCATGAAAATGTTCTTACCGTATCTTATTCGGGGTGGTCTGTTAGGGTGTGTACGGCAACGTGAGCAAACTTTTGGATTGTTCGTTTCAGTGTCAGGACGGTTTATGTAGTAACTTGATGAGATCACATCCGTCAAATAGTGAGGAGGGATAGTTCATGAGGAAGTATTTATTAATAGCGGCAGTAGTTTTTATAATCGCTCTAACGGGGTGTAATCATGTTGAAACGAAAGTCGGGAAGCCGCCTGAAGTTTTTGTGAAGATTGGCGATGAAAATTATAGGACTGAGTTAGGTACGTATTGTTGGTCGGAAAACGGTATAGGTGAATGTGTTGATACAGCTGGTTCAATTGAGCTTTTGGCGGGAAAAACACCGATAAAAGTTAAGCCGGGTGAAGAGATTAAGTTTGTCATGGATTATGAACCAAAGCCAAATAAATCTTATGTTACACAAATGTTTAATGGCGAGAAAACGGAAATCGTTGTTGACGATCATCAATTTACCGCACCTACACAAAGTGGCGTTTATTATTATGATTATGGTGTCTGGTGGATGGATGAGAAGGAAGCAAATGTATCAAATGGTGATGCATTCTATGCCTTTGCAATAGAAGTGGAATGAATCCTTGCTTGTGTTGGAGCGTAAAGCAAGCAGATTGCTCTATAGAAAGCATTTTTGAAACCTACTTCTGCTCATCTTAATAAATTCTTCAGAAACATCATGCATGAATCTTCATCTTTTTTGTTGATAATGATGTTATCAAGGTAAAGGTGTGAGCGGAATGTTTAAAAAAAGCGTTGCAGTCTTGTTGATTGCGAGTGTAGCAGTTTTATTCATTATACGTGATAAAGATGCGAGGAAAGAGGCAGATCCTATTATAGCTGAAGCGCGTGCTGCATTCGTAATGGAAGCAGAAACGGGCAAGATTTTATATGAAAGCAATAGCGGGAATGCATACCCAATAGCGAGTATGTCGAAGCTGATGACGCAATATCTTGTTCTTAAAGCAATTAAGGATGGCGAAATTTCGTGGGACAGTGAATACAGGCCATCCGAAAATGCAATGAATCAGAGCAAGTATGCCGTTACATTAGGGATGGACCCGCAACAAACGTACACGGTCAGGGAGCTGTTTGAAGCGATGACGGTTGTTTCGGCAAATGACGCGGCCATTGCTTTGTCTGAGGTAGTGAGCGGGAGTGAAAAGGCATTTGTTAAGCGGATGAATGAGCAAGCAAAGAAATTCGGCTTACAAAATACTCATTTTGTTAATTCCACTGGATTGGATGAGGAAAAAACAAATATGGCAACAGCACGCGATGTGGCGGCGATCGCCCGTTCACTAATTGAGGAGTACCCGGAAGTGATCGATTATACGCGCATGACCGATGTGACGACTCGTGATGGTGTCCGTTTATGGAGTACGAATCATATGTTACCTGGCATGCCTGATGAAATGGACGGAATGGATGGATTGAAGACAGGCTACACGGAAGCTGCGGAGTCCTGCTTTGCGAGCACGGGAGTTTTCAATGGCAAGAGGATCATTACAGTTGTTATTGGCGTCGAAGCAGAGGGCGGCGATACGAATACTCCGCGTTTTGCACTGACAAGAAAATTAATTGACCACTACGTGTTAAACCAATAATTCGATTGGCCTCACATGCTATACTCAAAATAGATAGCAAGGGGGGGCGGAGAGTGTGAATCAAAACGAAAGAGCAGATTGGTTTAGAAAGTTTCCATTACTTAAAAAAGTGACAAGTCAACAAGAAGTTTTTTGGGTCAATCCGCGAAATGGGGATAGCGAAGAAGGGATCAAGCAGTCGGGCATTACTGCTGCCGATGTGAGGGATGCGAGTGAACGATTGGCAAGATTTGCGCCGTACATTGAGAAAGTATTTCCAGAAACGGCATTTGCAAATGGTATGATCGAATCTCCGTTAACAGCAATTCCTTTTGCGAAAGAGGCGTTATCAAATGAATATGGCATAGACATTCCCGGAAAATTATTATTAAAGCAAGATAACGAACTTCCGATTTCAGGGTCGATAAAAGCACGTGGAGGAATTTATGAAGTTTTGAAGCATGCGGAAACTTTAGCGATCCAAGATGGACGAATTACATATGATGAAAACTATGAAAAATTTGCTGAACCGGCAATGCGGGATTTATTTGCCAAGCATAAGATAGCAGTAGGTTCGACGGGGAATTTAGGATTGAGCATTGGCATTATGAGTGCTAAATTAGGGTTCAATGTGACCGTCCATATGTCTGCTGATGCGAAAGCTTGGAAAAAAGAGCTGCTTCGGAAGAAAGGCGTAACCGTCATTGAATATGCGGATGATTATAGCAAAGCAGTCGAGGAAGGTAGAAAGCAAGCAGAAGCAGATCCACTCTGTCATTTTATTGATGATGAAAACTCGCTGGATTTATTTTTAGGCTATGCGGTGGCGGGCGAGCGCCTTGCTGCTCAATTGAAGGAGATGGGAACAATCGTCGATGAAGATCATCCTCTTTTTGTCTATTTGCCATGTGGTGTAGGCGGTGGACCTGGAGGAGTGGCATTTGGATTGAAGTTGCAATTCGGGAATCATGTCCATTGCTTCTTTGCAGAGCCAACTAATTCGCCATGTATGGTGATCGGAATGATGACAGGATTGCATGATACAGTGAGCGTAGCGGATTTTGGTTTGAGCAATCATACGGCTGCAGACGGACTTGCGGTCGGAAGGCCATCGGCTTTTGTCGGCAGGAAAATGGAGTCTTTGCTTGCAGGGTGCTTCACCATTACAGATGAAACGATGTTTAATTTGCTTACAATGATTGCAGACACGGAGGCGATACGACTGGAACCATCTGCATTGGCTGGTATGACAGGACCTATTCAAACGATTCAACATGCGGCTCCGCTTGCAGATTCAAAAAATGCTACTCATATCGTTTGGGCAACTGGTGGCAGTATGGTTCCTGAAACCGAAATGGAGCAGTATTACGGAATCGGCAAGAAATAATTCGATTTATTTCCCGGGAAATCGACATTTTAGGGATTGAAGTAATAAGAAAGGAATTTCTTCCGCTTGGCTTGAAAACGCTTGCCGCGTGGATTGCAGTCTATGATCGGGACATCGTAGTGCCTTAATTTCCGTAGAGGGTGCAGAAATACGGCAAATCGAACTCGAAGGTGCCTTAATTTCTGCAAAGAACGCAGAAATACGGCAAATCGAACTCTTTGTTGTTCGATTCGTTGTTCGATTAACTGCGCGACCAGTGTCCTGCTGGTCTCAAGGCGGTGTGCGAGCAAATGTCAACAAGTTGAGAAGCAGAATATGAATATTCCGCCTTTTTGCTGTTGGTGCCTTCAATGTTCTTTATTTAAACATCCCATTGAACGTTGCAAAGTTTAGTCCCATAATAGAAGTATTGCAATAAAGATAGGATGAGAATAAATGAAAACGACACAGCATCGCCTGTTAAATCAAAATGCGAAAGATTTAAAGGGGATACCTGACCAATCTGTAGCGTTGGTTGTCACTTCACCCCCGTATCCAATGATTGAAATGTGGGATGAGCTTTTCATAGAGCTTCGCCCCGAAATAAAAGCACATTTAGACGAAGGCAGGTCTTATAAAGCTTTCAACCTTATGCATGACGTTATGAATGAAATATGGGAGGAAGTGGATCGCACTGTAGCACCACATGGTTTTGTTTGCATTAATATCGGGGATGCAACCCGCACGATCAACGGCCAGTTTCAAATGTATTCGAATCACTCGAAAATAATCGAGAAATTTGTCTCGATGGGTTATTCGGTGTTGCCGGACATCATTTGGCGAAAAACGACAAATGCGCCGAATAAGTTCATGGGCTCAGGGATGTTGCCTTCAGGAGCTTACGTGACATATGAGCATGAATACATTTTAATTTTCCGTAAAGGCGGGAAACGTGTATTTAAAAAGGATGAAATTCCGAACAGGCAGGAGAGTGCTTTCTTTTGGGAAGAGCGCAACAAATGGTTCTCTGACCTGTGGGAATTTCAAGGGAAGACACAGAAATTTAAAAACGTCGTTAGCACAAGAGAGCGTAGTGCTGCCTATCCATTCGAGTTGGCATACCGGCTCATTAATATGTACTCGACAAAAGGCGACTATGTTTTAGATCCGTTTGTCGGAACTGGCACGACCATGTTTGCCGCCATGTGTGCAGAGCGGAACAGCTTTGGAGTAGAAATCGATCCACTGTTATCGAAAACCGTAGCAGAAAACGCCTTGCTATTGAAAAGCGACTTAAACAAAATCGTAACAGATCGTGTGGAACGACATGCGGAGTTTGTCATTCAAGAAATGGCTGCGGGCAAAGATAAATGGTACGATAACGACTATTTAAACGTACCTGTCAAGACACGACAAGAAGTGAATATTAAGCTCTCATTAATCGATTCGATTGAACAAACTGAGGATGGCATCATTGTTAAGCATGTGGATTTAAATCCTCTTCAATAAAAATATCAACTCCACCGCTTGAGTTTTTTCGGTATGTAACAATTGATGCTTCAATTTGTTCTCCTAACTGCTTCATCAGTTCATAAGTTTCTGGCTTAATCGAAATCGGTGTCGAGCCGATGTAACCGTCAATCCCTTTGCTTTCTTCTTCAACCGATGATGGACGGTACGGAAGCTCAAAATGCTCGCTTAATTTTTGCAAAATCGCTTTTTGGAAGTACATGCCGTTAAATGTCTTATCGATCAAAATATCGTCAAGCCATTGATCGATCAACTGCTCATCAATTAAATCAATCGCTTCTTTCAATCGTTCCACCTGAGGTAAAATCCGGGCTTTTGCACGTGCTTTTGCCTCAGGTTCTTTGTTTGTATACCAGTTTTTCCATCCTTCTACAGTTGGATCATCTGTCTCTTCGAGATAAAGCGGAAAATAATCCGCCATGGAGCCGACGACTTTCGGTCTCGTACCATGCGCATTGCTATTCGCCAAATTGATTAACTGCGTTGTATATTTCGGAAACACTTTCTTCTCTGTATCATTCGCTGATGCAATATAATCTTTATTAATGCTGCTAATTTTCTTCATGACGAATCCCTCCAATGATGTAGATTCCCTTATAGTATCTAATTTTATTATAACAATGTTTGTTTTGGAATAGAGAATTCATTAAGACAATTCCGTCCTGTTTCATTTAATGATAAATGGGTAAAGAGACGGGAAGAAAAAAATTGGAGGGGCCATTTCGTGAAATTTCCTATGGAAGAAAGTCAACAAACAAATTGTAATACAGAATATGAACCGTTGAAACGCGTCATCCTATGTCAACCGGAATTTATGGCAATCGAAGACGTAATTAACGATGTTCAAAAAAAATATAAAGATGAGAATATTGACATCGATCTTGCAATGAAACAGCATGCGGAATTTGAAAAACTGCTCATTGCACATGGTGTAGAAGTCATTAAACTACCCGCTTCTGAGCAATTTCCTGAGCAAGTTTTTACTCGTGACATCGGATTTACAGTTGGAGAGGATGTGTTCGTCGCAGAAATGGCAAGCGACATCCGAAAAGGGGAAGAAGAGGCACTCGAAGAATTTTTGGAAGACGAAGAGATTCCTTATCAAACGACAATAGATCGGGTAGAGGGTGGGGATGTTATTGTCGACCGCAATCGGGTTTACGTTGGCATTAGCAGCAGAACATCTGAAAAAGCGGTCCGCAATTTACAAAAGGATTTGCCGGAATACGACATCATTCGCATTCCTTTCAACGAAAAGTACTTACACTTGGACTGTGTTTTTAACATTTTGTCGCCAACTGTCGGTCTCATTTTCCCAGAGGCGCTGACGAAGGAAATAGTGGACAAATTATCAGCCGAGTACGATCTTATCGAAGTATCGGCAGACGAACAATTTACAATGGGAACGAATGTATTATCGATTGGCAATCGGAAAGTATTCAGCTTACCGCAAAACAAAAAAGTAAATGAAGCCATGCGAGCCAAAGGATTTGAGGTCATCGAAGTAGACTTCTCGGAAATTATTAAATCCGGGGGATCCTTTAGATGCTGCTCGATGCCGCTCAAAAGGGAATAGACAAAACCTCACGCAAATAACGCGTGAGGTTTTTCTTCGAAAACGCATAAATCATAATAAAATTGCATAATGCCAATGAATCCCTCATAAGTCATTTGCAAAGTCGCATAATGCGAATTAACCTCGCATAAAGCCATTATGACATCGCATAACCGGGGATCATCAACTGCATAGCTTTATAGCCATTTCAAGGCGGTGCAAGACAATGTACTGGATGGAGAAAGTTATTTCATCACCGATTACAAGGATGATTGAACAAGGAAAGCCATGTATTTCATTTATAGATGAGATTTTAAAAGGTACGAATACAATTGAGCGAATTTCTGCTTCGCTGCGATGATGGAATGGCTCTCTGCCAATAAAGGAATGAGCATTATAGCGTCACATGACATTGAGCTGACTGAAATAGAATAGCATCTGTATACTAACTATCATTTTCGTGAAACAATTAATAATGGAGAAACTCACTTTGACTACAAAATTCATAATGGCCCTTCTGAAACACGGAACGCCATTAAACTGCTGGACTTGTATGATTATCCGGAAAGCCTCGTTACAACAGCCAATTTTCTTTCCTCAAACTTTACTAAAAACCGTATGTGGGATGAAATTCATGCATCACCGAGCAAACGAGGCATTGCCACAGCAAAGCTCCACTGTTGACAAATTACCCACCTGGGTATATTATTGATTTAAGTAAAGCGGCCGACAATTGTTAGCCCTTTTCTTTTTAATCAACAATATACCCCCAAGGGTAATAATAAGAAAGGAAGATTTGAATGTCTGAGGTGAAGAAAACGACCATTGTTCTTTTTAGTGGCGATTACGATAAAGCAATGGCTGCGTATATTATCGCGAACGGGGCAGCGGCATACGATCACGAAGTAACGATATTCCATACATTTTGGGGATTGAACGCATTGCGGAAAGAAGAATTGATTCCAACGAAAAAGGGGTGGTTGGAAAAAATGTTTGGCAAAATGATGCCCCGAGGTGCAGATAAAATGGGCATTTCCAAAATGAACTTTGCAGGTATGGGTCCCAAAATGATTAAACATGTCATTAAAAAACATAATGCGATGACTTTGCCACAACTTATTGAGATGGCGGAAGAACAAGATATTAAATTAGTCGCATGCACGATGACGATGGATTTATTGGGGCTTCAACAAGAGGAATTGTTAGATGGGATTGAATATGCCGGTGTTGCAGCTTATCTTGGTGATGCTCAAGACGGCAATGTGAACCTCTTTATATAAATTTTTTTACTTATAAATATACCCGCCTGGGTAAAAGGAGAGATTGAATTGATTCGAACAGATCGCGTTATTGATGCCAAGGGACTAAGTTGCCCAATGCCGATTATAAAGACGAAAAAAGCAATAAAAGAAATGCAACCAGGCACTGTTTTGGAAGTGTTAGCGACCGACAAAGGATCTACTGCCGATTTGAAGGCTTGGGCAGAAAGTTCGGGGAATCAATATTTAGGAACAGTTGAAGCAGATGGCACGCTTAAACATTACATCCGTAGATCGGGGGAGGAAGAATTGCGTGAAAAAAAGTTTCCGCAAGTAGTTTCAAATGATGAATTATTGACGGCTTTAAACGATGAAAATGTTCAAATTATCGATGTTCGTGAATATGCAGAATATGCATTTGAACATATAAAAGGTGCCATTTCGATTCCGATTAGCGATTTGGAAAGCAAGATGGAGCAACTTGATAAAGAAAAGGCGATTTATGTCGTTTGCAGGACAGGAAACCGAAGCGATATGGCGTGCCAACAATTAGCTGCAGCGGATTTTCCAAATGTAAAAAATGTTGTGCCAGGGATGAGTGAATGGAACGGACCAACCGAAAAGTCTATAGAGGAGGAAACAAAATGACTGTACAAGCAATAACAGCAAGCGAATTAACAAGAAAAATACGTGAGAGAAAGCCATTATTCGTATTGGATGTCCGCAATGCCGATGCTTTTGCGGATTGGAAAGTGGAAGGTGTCAGTATTGAACACCTTAATATTCCGTATTTCGATTTATTGGACGGAGTTGAAGAGATTATGGACCAACTTCCAGAGGATCGCGACATTGTTGTTGTTTGTGCGAAGGAAGGTTCTTCTGTAATGGTTGCAGAAATGATAGCGAAAGAGGGGCGTAATGTTCATTATCTATCGGGTGGCATGAAAGCGTGGAGCGAGCATTTAGAACCTATAAAAATTGGCGATTTGACCGGCGGTGGGGAGCTGTACCAGTTCGTTCGTATCGGTAAAGGCTGTCTATCTTATATGATCATTTCAAATGGTGAAGCAGCGATTGTCGATGCGACAAGAATGACAGATGTCTTTATTCAATTTGCGAATGAAAAGAACGTCAAGATTACAAATGTGTTAGATACCCACCTCCATGCAGATCATATTTCTGGTGGCCGACATATTGCAGAAGAAGTGGGCGGGACGTATTGGCTACCGCCTAAAGACGCGGAAGAAGTGACTTTCACCTATAGACCGCTTCATGATGGAGATACGATAACAGTCGGAAATTCAGTTATTGCAATTCAGCCTTTGTACTCCCCAGGGCATACGATTGGCTCTACCTCTTTCATAGTTGATGATACGTATTTAATGTCTGGCGATATATTGTTCATCGACTCAATAGGTCGCCCAGATTTAGCGGGTCTTGCAGAAGATTGGGTAGGGGACTTGAGAGAGACGCTTTATGAACGATATCGCAATCTATCAGAGGATTTAATCGTTCTGCCTGCGCATTTCATGGTGATGGAAGAGTTGAATGAAAACGGTTCTGTTGCCGAAAAACTTAGTGTGTTGTTGAAGAATAACCATGGTCTAAATGTTGAAAAGGAAGAGGATTTCCGTCAGTTGGTCACGGGTAATTTGCCGCCGCAGCCAAATGCTTATCAAGAGATCCGGAAAACGAATATGGGGCATATTACCCCTGATGAAGAGACGCAACGCGAAATGGAAATTGGCCCGAACCGTTGCGCAGTACGATAAAAAAGGAGAGATAATGAAATGGACGTAAAAAAAGTACTGGATGCAAAAGGATTAGCTTGCCCTATGCCAGTTGTGCGGGCAAGAAAGGCAATGAAAGACTTGGAAGCAGGAGAGATTTTAGAAATTCACGCGACTGATAAAGGGTCGGTTGCAGATATGGCAGCATGGTCCAAATCTGGTGGACACAAGCTTTTGAAGCAAACAGAAGAAAATGGTGTCTTTCTGTTTTGGATTCAAAAAGGTTGATGATGAACAGGGTATCGTACTAGATGCCCTCAGCTTGTTGACAAACGCTCGCATACTGCGAATTGAACGGCGAAGGGTTCGATTTGCCTTAATTTCTACGTTCTTTGGAGAAATTAAGGCACCTCTAGGACGTGGCGTTCTTAAGTTGTCTTCCATGAAGCGTTTTCAAGCTTAGCTGACAAACATCTATCTCATGACTAAAAACCTTAAAAAGACTGTAGACAAAGTGAAAAGATACTTTGTTTACAGTCTGAGGGTATCTTACTAGATGCCTTTCTTTATTTGAAAGGATGATGAAAATGGATGTTGCATTCATAATAACGCTTTTCCTTATCGGATTCGTTGGTTCCTTCCTATCTGGAATGGTCGGAATCGGAGGATCGATCATTAAATATCCGATGCTGCTCTATATTCCACCTCTGCTTGGAATGGCGGCCTTCACTGCACATGAAGTGTCTGGCATTAGTGCTATCCAAGTGTTTTTTGCGACAATTTCTGGTGTATGGGCGTATCGCAAAAGCGGATACATCAATAAGACGCTTATCATTTACATGGGAATAGCGATTTTAGCTGGCAGTTTTATCGGTGGATATGGATCAGACTTGCTTTCCGAGAATACCATCAATCTTATCTATGGGGTTTTGGCTACGGTTGCAGCGATTATGATGTTCATCCCGAAAAAGGAGTTAAACGATGTTTCTGCTGACCAATTGACGTTCAATAAATGGCTTGCCGCCGTTTTGGCATTCGTCGTTGGGGTAGCGGCAGGAATTGTAGGGGCCGCGGGCGCTTTTATTTTAGTGCCTATCATGTTGGTGATTTTAAAGATACCAACGCGGGTGACGATAGCAACTTCGCTCGCCATTACGTTTATTTCTTCTATCGGAACTACGGTTGGAAAGATTGCAACAGGGCAAGTTTTATATGGCCCTGCGTTCATTATGGTTGTTGCAAGCATCGTAGCTGCGCCGATCGGGGCAAAAATCGGACAGAAAACAAATACGAAAATATTAACTGGTTTATTAGCAGCGCTCATTTTAGGAACTGCCATTAAAATCTGGGTGGATTTTTAGTAGGATAAAAGAATGTTTTCAAGATTTGTGCGCATACCTCTTGTCCTCATACGATGTTGACGTATTCTACAATGAAGGGATGGACGTGACTAAATATGGGCAGGAGGTTTAAGTCATGTCATTATTTTTCGAGGATGAAATTCGGAAAGTGCAAAGCAAGATTGGCCCGGACGGTTTGAAAGAGATGATGGCGCAAGATCCTCGACGCAATGGTCAGTTAGAGAAAAACAACTCGACCAATTGGAGTCTAAGTGGAGTGCGCCTTGATCCGAAGGAACGCTTATAACATAACAAAAACACTTGTATCAGAAGCGTAGATACAGGTGTTTTTTTATCCTGTCCAGCATAACTGCACCGTCGATTTAATACATTGAAACAATGATAAATAGAAAGGATGAGGCATTGAAACGCGTTCTTTTATTTACCGCAACGTTTTTTGTAGGAACCGTGTTAGGCATAATTGTCACAGTCATTATGGAATCACTTTAATGGCGGTGGATGTTGACGAATACAGAATTGATTTTCATGCAGTTGCTAAGCTTAAAAGTTGATTCGCTTGAAGTGTGCACCGCTCGAAGAAAAAGCTGTTTCTCTAGAAAGAAGTGCGTCGCCGCTCGAAGGCAGTTCGCAATCGCTTAGCCAGAAGTAAATTGCTCGATGTAGTATCGCGCCCGTTCGAATATGTAAGCAGAACGCTTGAAAATGGCTTCCAACCGCTCAAAAACTCACAATTCACCGCTCGAATGCAACAGCAGCCTAAACCATATTAATTTGTCATCATGTAAATGAGCATTCTTACTATGCATTACTGTATGATTTGCTGTAAAGCTTTATCAATCGTCTCATATTTAAATTGAAATCCTTCCTTCTCCAAACGATCAGGGACAACCCAGCGGCTTTTCAAAATTAGTTCTGTTTCAGTACGTATTATAACGGCGCCTATTTTGAGCATCCATTTAGGGGAGGGGAGGCCGAACTTTCGATTCATTGTGCTGCGTAATTGTGCCATGAGCTCCCGATTTGTAATGGGATATGGCGCTGAACAGTTGAAGACACCCTGCAGTTGCTCGTTTTTCTTTAGAAATAAGACGATTCGGTACACATCTTCTATATGGACCCAGCTGAACATTTGGCTGCCGGTGCCTTGTACGCCACCCAAGCCGAAACGGACAAGATTCATATAAGGCTCCATGACTCCGCCGTCTTTTCCTAAAACGATGGCGATCCGCAATGCGACTTTTCTTGTCTTCGGCAGGTCAAATGCAAAAAGGGATGCCTCCCATGCTTTCGCGACGTCGACTGAAAAGCCGCTTCCAATTTCTCCGTCTCTCTCTGTCATTGGCCGATCTTCCGCATGCCTGTAAATCGTAGCGGTGCTTGAATTGATCCACAGAGGTGGAGGGGTGCTGCAAACAGATAGGGCATGCCCCAATAATTCGGTAGTTTCTGTTCTTGATTGCATAATCTCCTTTTTGTTCTTTTCGTTGTAACGGCAATTGACCGTTTTTCCTGCAAGATTGATGAGCATTTCTGAGCCTTCCAATGCCTCCACGATTCGCGCGTGATTCCGCCAATTGATATGCTGTGGATTTCTTGAAATCATAATTACTTCATATCCTGAATCCACGAATTTCTTTTCAAAATATTGGCCGATGAAACCAGTGCCTCCAGCTATGACAATTTTCTTTTTCATCTCATCCACTCTTTCAGTCTATTCTTACTGAATAGGACGGCAGATTGTTTGAAAAAGGTGCCTGCATGGTCATAGGGATTTATTTAGATGAATCCTCAATAAGTTCTTTAGGACAGCGAAATCTTCTGAATAATACATACTTTACTAAATAGAAATGGTAAAATAGAGGAAGAGATGGGGTGTTTGAATGGGAAATGAAGAAAAAATTTTGATACTAAGGAATTTGACGATGACGTATGGCAATCATACGGTCTTAAACGGCATAAATCTTGAGGTTGGGCATGGAGAAATTATCGGATATATCGGTCCGAATGGAGCAGGGAAAAGTACTACAGTAAAGATTATGCTTGGTCTACTTCAAGATTACAAAGGACAAGTGGTCCTGTTTGGAGAGGATATTTCATCTGGAAATCCTGCTTACAAGCGGAGAATTGGCTATGTGCCGGAGCAAGCGGAAGTGTATGATAACTTGACAGCGATGGAGTATTTGACATTTACAGGAGAGTTGTATGGGCTTGACCGTTCGTTTGCGGAACAAAAAGCGAAAAAGCTTATGGAAGAATTTGAATTAGGGGATGTGTTGCACTCACGTCTTTCTTCATTTTCAAAAGGAATGAAACAGAAAGTGCTTATCATTTCGAGCTTGCTGCATAATCCGGATCTGTTATTTTACGATGAGCCGCTTAGTGGGTTGGATGCCAACAGTATGATGATCATCCGGGAAATGCTTGCTCAGCTTGCAGCTCAAGGGAAAACGATCTTTTATTCCTCGCATATTATGGACATCGTCGAGAAGATTAGCAACCGGATCGTATTGCTCTTTAACGGATCCATCGTGGCGGATGGCAGTTTCGAAGAATTGCAGGCGATGAGCGAGAAAGGTTCGCTATCGGATATCTTCAATCAATTGACAGGCTTTACGGATCATGAGAGCAGGGCGGCAAAATTCATTTCCATTGTTGAGGATGGCGATACGAATGAGTGAGTTCCGTTCGATTGTCTTTCTTTCCAAATTCAAAAGGCTCTTCAACAAGGCTGGCGTCGATTACGATGCGATGGAAACGATATTGCGCATGAAGCTGACGATGGACGGCAGAAGGGTTCCAACGATCTTCAATGATACGAAGAAAAAGAAAGAGGGCAATCAATTCCTCAAATCATTATGGGTCTATGCAATCTATGGACTCATGCTTGTGCCGTTCTTGTTTTTCGGAGCCGACAATGCAATTTTCCAAATGAGCATCATTTATAGCATGGTTCTTTTCATTTTAACGACTACGATGATTTCCGACTTTTCCTCGGTGTTGCTTGATTTGCGTGATAAGACGATTTTACAGACGAAGCCGGTCAGTTCAAGGACAGTCAATACAGCAAAAGTGATCCACATTATGATTTACATGTTTTTCATAGCCGGATCTTTCGTCGCAGTTCCGATTGTAGTCGGCTTGTTTAGAAATGGCATACTGTTTACTTTGCTCTTCATTGCCACATTGTTTCTTGCAATGCTTTTTATCGTCGTTTTCACGACATTACTGTATATTGCGGTGCTGCGCTTTTTTGATGGCGAAAGATTGCGGGACATCATAAATTATATGCAAATTCTTTTATCGATCGGTATCATCATCGGATACCAAATTGTCATCCGTCTCTTTAATGTAGTTGATATGGATCTAACGTACACATTTAGCTGGTGGCATGTTTTCCTTCCGCCGATGTGGTTTAGCGGTCCGTTCGAATTGATTTTAAATCAAAACTATGCTCCGGAGATCATTCTATTCTCGGTACTTTCGGTTCTTGTTCCGGTCCTGTCCATGCTTCTCTATACGAAGCTTATGCCGGCCTTTGAACGCAATATGGATAAACTCATGACCAGCACGAAAAACAGGACGCGAAAAAAGGAATGGTGGGTGAATTTCTGGGCGCAACTATGTTGCAGGTCACGAGAAGAGAAGATGTTCTTCCGTTTCGCTTCTTTGATGATGAAACAGGAGCGAGATTTCAAGTTGAAAGTGTATCCGTCCCTCGGTCTTTCGATCGTATTTCCGTTCATCTTCATTTTCACGGATTTACAAACGAAGACTTGGGCAGAAATCGCAACAGGAAAATCGTACATGTATATTTATTTTGCCAATATGATGATTCCACCGATCATCAACATGTTGAAGTATTCCGCGAACTACAAAGGCGGCTTCCTATTCAAAACAACGCCGATCGAGCAGCCAGCAATCGCCTATAGCGGCGCGCTGAAAGCGTTTTTAGTGAAGCTGTACGCACCGATATTTGTACTGCTTTGCATCGCGCTCATGGCCATCTACTCGTGGCGGATTGCACCAGATTTATTTGCAGTGTTATTGGGTGCGGTTTTACAGACGCTGCTGACGTATAAGTGGCTTGGAGGGGGAAAATTCCCGTTTACGGAATCGGCCGAGTTTGCACAATCGGAAGGATCTGGCCCAGTCATATTGCTTAGTTTGGCTGCAGGTGCGTTTGTCATCATGCATTTCATCGCAAGTGCATTTACAGTGGGCATTTATATTTACATCGTCCTTCTATTAGCTGTCACTCTGCTTGGCTGGCGCAACGTCTTCAAAATGAAGAAAACAGCCTAAATGTTTCATGCACACGTACCGACACAATAAAAAACGCCACCTTTTGCGGGTGGCGTTTCAGACTGTAGAAAAAGTATCTTTTCACTTTGTCTACAGTCATTTAAAGGTTTGTAGTCATGAGAAAGGTGTTTGCCCAGCTTGGCTTGAAAACGCTTGTCAAGGAAGGCAACCTAAGAACGCCACCTATTACAGGCGGCGTTTCCTTTATTCTTGAGTTTCTGTAGCCGTTTCTTGATCTTCCTGCGGCTTTGCCCGATATACAATGAAGGAAAGGAAGATTGCTACGATGGATATGGCGAAGGAGATGAAATAAACAAGCTCCACACCAGCTACCATAGCCAAATTGTTCGTTACAGGGTCATCAGGCGTCGCAGAGTTTTCTAAGAAATGCAATTTCCTGGCATTTAAAATACTAATGAAAACGGACACACCGATTGCTCCGGCGACAGGCTGCAACGTTGACATTACCGCCGTGCCATGAGGATAAAGTCGCTTCGGAAGCTGATTCAGTCCGTTCGTTTCGGCAGGCATCATAATGGCAGATACAGTAAGCATGATCAAAATGTATCCAACGACAACGACCCAAACTGGCGTATCGACCGTCAACCGACTCATCATGAACATCGTTCCGCTTAAAACGAGCGTTGCCGGAATCATTAACACGCGCGGCCCAAATTTATCGAAAAGATGACCCATAAATGGCGACATGATACCGTTTAAAATACTGCCGGGCAATAGCACTAATCCAGCTGCTGCAGCAGTAAGAGCGAGCGGTCCTTGCATATAGAGCGGCAAGATGATTTCCGAAGCGAACATGGCCATAATGATAATTAAAAACATAATGACCGCATGTGTGTACATTGGGTATTTAAATACGCGTAAGTCCATGACAGGCTCTTCCAACTTCAATTGCCTTAACGCAAATAATACAATCCCAACGATACCTAAAATGATAAATATGAATACATTCGGGCTGCTAAATCCATTGGCGCTCTCACCGAACGCACTAAAACCGTAGACGATTGACCCAAATCCAATTGTAGAATAGACTAACGAGATTACGTCGATCTTTGGCTTTGTCACTTCAGAAACGTTAATTAAGTATTTGTAAGCAAAAGCGAGTGAAAATACGGCAAACGGAATTACTGTGATAAACAGATAACGCCATCCCAAATATTCAACAATGATACCAGATAACGTTGGCCCAAGTGCTGGCGCAAACATGATCACTAATCCAACTAACCCCATCACTTTGCCTCGACGTTCCGGCGGGAAAATAAGCAAGAATACGTTGAAAATGATTGGCATCAATAAACCAGTTCCAACAGCCTGAATCAATCGGCCGACCAATAAAATTGAAAACGTAGGTGCGCAGGCGCTAATAATGGTTCCGATTGTGAAGACAGTCATCGTTCCTAAAAACAGTTGACGAGTCGTAAACCATTGCAGAAGCAGCGCTGAAATTGGAATGACGACTGCCATGACAAGCATGAAGCCTGTTGCCATCCATTGCACCGTTGGCAATGATATAGAGAACTCCTCCATTAAAGTAAGGAGTGCAATATTTAATAATGTTTCATTTAAAATTGCAAAGAAAGCTCCAATAATGAGCGATAACATAAGCGGCATTACTTTTACATTTGGATTATCCGCTAGGTATTCATATTGTTTCTGTTCCAAACAAAAAACTCCTTTCAACGATCCGTTTTGCAGGAAGGCTTTCTTGTATGAAAGCGGACGAAAAGGAGCATTCCTGTATTGGGAAACCAATTATCAGGAAATAAAAAAAGAGGGAATAACCTCCCTCTTAGTTTGTTTATGGATTTTTGACAAAAAGGCAGACCGATTCCGAACACTTCGCACACATGCAAAGCCTTCCTAAGCTATTCAATTAGCTACGAGAAGAAACTCGGAATTTGATAGTTGCCATTTGAAAACCCTCCGTTCGAAAAATGTAGGCCTATAATAACATACAAATAGGTGCCTGTGCAAGGTTTAATTCAGAAAATACATTTCAATTGCACAAAAAAGAAATATGGAGGCTCAACCAATCCGTACTAAATGGACTTCCATTTGTGTTCCGATAGGCACCGATATCGTACCAGCACAATGCTATGCCAATTGCTGTTCAGCAAACTCACGGTATAGCGGATGTGTTGCGGCCAATTCTTCATGTGTGCCGCTTCCGGTAATGCGCCCTTTTTCGATAAAAAGTATTTTATCTGCATGGACGATCGTCGATAATCTATGAGCAATGACGAATGTTGTACGTCCTTCCATTAAGCGGCTTAGCGCCTGCTGGACAACGCCTTCTGACTGACTGTCAAGGCTTGCGGTCGCTTCGTCCATCATGAGCAATTTAGGGTCTCGCAGGAAGGCTCTTGCGATTGCGATCCGTTGCCGTTGACCGCCGGATAGCTTCACACCACGTTCGCCGACTTCCGTATCAAGTCCTTTCGGAAAATCACGAATGAACTGATCGGCATACGCCATTTCGGCGACTTTCCATAATTGGTCATCTGTTATTTCATGGGGATTTTCCAAACCGTATGTCAAATTCTCCCGAATCGTGCCAGCCATCATAGCGCTCTCTTGCGCAACGTATCCGATTTGGCTGCGCCAAGAAGCGAGTGAAACATTTTGGATTGGTGTATCTCCGACGAGAATTTCTCCTGTAGTTGGTTCATAGAAACGTTCCATTAGACCAAACACAGTCGTTTTTCCGCCGCCACTCGGTCCTGCAAAAGCGATCATTTCACCAGGATTCGCTTGGAATGAAATGCTATCCAACACCGGCTCTTCCTCTGTGTAAGAGAACGATACATCCTTCACTACAATTGGCTGATTGGCAATGTCTTTCACAACGCCATCCTGCCCACTTTCAAGCGGTAGTTCCATAATTTCAATAATCCGTTCCGTTGCACCTTTCGCTTTTTGCAACTGCGTAAAGAACATCGCAAACGTTGTAATCGGCATAATGATTTGGAATAAATAAAGCAGGAAAGCGACGAGCGTTCCGGTGGACATCGCCCCGCTCGCAACACGCATTCCTCCGTAGCCAATGATCATGACGATGATAAGCATGACAACAAACTGCATAATTGGTGCAACCAACGCGAAAATTTTCGCTTCACGCAACCCGAATTTCAGAAGTCTGCCAATGCCTTCCAACCCTTTTGCTTCTTCATCCTTTTCCGCGGTTGACGCTTTCATAAGGCGGATTTCGCTAAGTGTTTGCTGAACACTTCCTGTAAACGCCGCTGTTTCATCTTGTAAACCGCGTGATATTTTCGCCATCCTTTTCCCTAATGGAATCATAACAATTAAAGTGACCGGCACTGCAATCAGCATGATCAGCGTCATCTTCCAATCCATGATGAAGAGCAATGTAACGGCACCGATGATGGAGATCATACCGGTGATGAATTGTGGAAAATGATCGGTAATTAAATCTTTAACGACACTCGTATCATTGACGACGCGGCTCACGGTTTCTCCGCTTGACGTCTGATCGTAATAACCGACCGGCAAGCGCACGAGCTTAAGCCACATCCGTTCCCGCAAACTTGCAACGATTTTCTGCCCGACCGCAGCAAGCAAATAAATCGAAATCCCGCTTATAATCGCTTGAACGACAAAAGCTACACCAATTGCGATGAGCAAAGGCATGCTTAAAGACGATACAGAAAAGCCGTCAACCAAATTTTTTGTCAATATAGGCACGACCAACCCTGCGAGCGTCGTAATGATGCTTGCCGATAACCCGATGAATAGAGCACCTTTCGGGATTTTCGTCGATAAAATTAATTGTATAAAAGGTTTTAATCCGTTTTGTTCCTTATTCAAATAAAACCCTCCTTTAACCAGCCATTCCTTCTGAATGAAGAATAGCCGATTCAAATGTAACAGAATGAAAGGAATCCGTCTTCTATTAACTATACGGGAGCAGGAATAATTCGTTTCAGTTTTTTTGTAGCGTAATAGACTGTTCTTGGCGGGACAGAAGGAGTTCTAAAGAATGTGGCGAATAGTAAGGGGAGTCATACGGTTACAAATACAATAAATAACGGGAGGCAATTATGACTACAAGGGATCTCATCTATTTCGTGCTATTCATTGTAAGTGCATGTTTCAGCGTTTTTATGTATTTTCTCACGCTAACAGAGCATGTTTTCATTACATCTGAAATACCTATTCACTATACACCGATTGAGGCGAAAGTGTACGTTGCACTAACAATTAGCACTACGTTCACATTTGTCATTACGATTTTATTTTCGAAGAAATCTATTATATATATAACAACTTCTATTTTCGGGATTGTCTCGATGCTTTACGCATTCGGAACGATCAGAACCTATTATCGATTTCCCGATAGCATTGATTTATTAACAACTTTGGCAATGCCAATGATGTTTATCATACCAACTTTTTTAGGTGTTGTGACCATAGTGAGAAGGAGGAAAAAGAAAATGAATTTGTCGATGTTCGTTCAGGCGGTTAAGTAATCTAGTAGAAAAAGCTACTTGTGGCTGTATCCACAAGTAGCACAGCTTGTTGACAAACGCTCGCATACTGCGTTGCTCGTCTCGCTCGTCCCCTCATGAACCTAAGTTCTATTCGGGTCTTCGCTCGACTTCGCGCCTTGTCTGACAAGCGTTTTCAAGCCAAGCTGGGCAAACACCTATCTCATTACTACAAACCTTAAAAGGACTGTAGACAAAGTAAAAAGATACTTTGTCTACAGTCTGAGCTACTTGTGGCTGTATCCACAAGTAGCATCTATGTTGATGAAACCGCGTTTTATAAAACTGATTGAACAATTTTTCGATAATACCTTACTGTCAACACTGCAAATAGTAAATAGATCAATGTGTAAATACCCATTGCAATGGAAGCGGGCACAGTAATATCCGACATGAATATGAAGGAAGCGGATTTGATCGCAAAGATGGAATGCAACAGTCCGATAAGTAGCGGCAAGCCGAAGACAAATATTTGTTTACGGACGATACCACGCATTACATCTTGGACAGTAAATCCTAATTGGCGCAATGTTATATAACTATTTCTCTCTTGTTCTGCTTCCGTCATTTGCTTGAAGTATAGAATGCTTCCTGTTGAAATGAGGAATACAAGACCAAGGAATCCCGAGATGAAGATGAGCAACCCATTGTTTTGCATATTTGATATATAGTTCGAAAAATAATCAAATTTTGCCTGATTAGGGTGTGTCATTTCTGAATAGATGTCCGATGCCTTGGCCAGGTTTTCTTTATCTATGATATGAACTGCAAAGTATGTTGTAACAGGTTTTTTTCCGTTTTTATTCGCAGAAAGCTGTTCTATTTCCCGATAAAAGTCTTCGCTTACTACAAAATGAGAACCAACTCGCGGTGGGTTTAATACATTTCCTTCCTCTATCTTTAAAACGGAGATGTCTACTTCTTGATGGGGGGTAAACAATTTGAAGTTTACCGGGACTTCAGTAGTCTGCATGATCCAATATAAAGATGCGTCGTAAAAAGAAGCTGTTCTGTTTTTAGGAAGATCGATATCCATGCCAACCTGCTGTAATTGCTTTTCATTTACAATATTCACCCCAAATGTTCCGTTTATCAATTTAGGGATGCTGTTTTCGTCAAATTCGCCCTCTAAGTTTAATACATCAATCGGAGAGTATTGATATGCGATTTTTTGTTGCTCAAGTTGTTCAATAAATTGTTTTGCTTTTGATTCACCCGTTCCTTCTGCATTCGGTGTAAACAAAAAATCGACGGGATAGATTAGGCGGGTTTCCTTTTCTGTCGAATAATAGAGGGAATATGCTCCGGCTAACATTGTTAACGTCATCGCGGACAATACTGTAATAATTGTCAATGAATTCGCATTGCCTTTCATCCGGTGCATGATTGGCGCTAACGATAAACTATTATACAGTCCAAGATGGCCTTGTTTCTGCTTTCTAATTTGATAAAACAACCAACTGATCGTCACTCGGAACAATAAATAAGTGCCGAGAATCGTCGAAGCCAAAACAGCTAGCATATTGAAGAAGAGCAGTGCATTGAGCATATTACCTGACAGCCAATAGCCGAAGACAATTAAGCCAATTCCCAATAGAGCTAAAAACGCAGAACGGAAGGCTTTTGGCTTTTTCGGATGCTCGCCGGTTTTATCCGCATTGAATAAGGACAACAATGTGTTGCGATAGACGGCAATGAGCATCTGAATTGAAGTTAGGACAATAATTGCCAAGAAGACAATGATTGTTTGAGTAACGGCAGCAGTCGAGAATGATAACTCGATAAACCCATCAAAGCCGATTAATTTCATGAGTAGCATTAAAAAGATCCGAGAAACTAATATGCCTGTGCCGATACCGAAAGCTAAAGCACCTGCGCTCAGTAATGTATTTTCAATAATTAACAACCGTGCGACGGCACCCTTCGTAAGTCCGATCAACTGATAGAGTCCGATTTCCCTGCTTCTTCTCTTTAAAAATATCGCATTCGCATAAATGACGAAGATGCCCGCAATGAATAACAGCAAAACACCTGCAGCTTTAAATGCTTTCCCCATATTTCCGCCAGATTGTGCCACGACCGATGGATCATGTTGCAGTGTTGCAAAGACAAAATATAAAACGACGCTGAAAATAAGCGCGAAAAAGTATAAATAATAATGTTTGATGTTTTTCCGCATGCTGCGGACAACAAGATCAAAGAGCGTCAACGCTGTCACCGCCTAAGATGCCTTGGACTTTCAGGATTTCCTGGAAGAAGGCTTGTCTCGATTGGTCGCCGCGATATAGCTCTGAGTAGATGTTGCCGTCTTTCAAAAAAACGACTCGGCTACAGTAGCTTGATGCGACAGGGTCATGTGTCACCATCATAATCGTGACGCCGCGCTGTTTATTGACGTCTTCCAAAGTCCCTAATAAGGAGGATGCTGATTTTGAGTCCAGTGCACCGGTCGGTTCATCCGCAAACACCATTGATGGTTTATTAATGAGAGCCCTTGCGGCGGATGTACGTTGTTTTTGCCCGCCAGAAATTTCATGTGGATATTTATCCGCCAAGTCCTTAATTCCTAAAATATCGACAATTGAATTGAATTGATCTTCCGCAACCCGCTTTTTCATTTTGCCAAGAGAAACTGGCAAGAGAATATTCTCTTTCACTGTTAACGTATCTAACAGATTGTAGTCTTGAAAGATGAAGCCCAATTGGTCGCGCCTAAATGCAGATAACTCACGGTCTTTCATCTTCGAAATATCCGTATCTCCAATAAGGATTGTGCCTTCTGTCGTACGGTCAATCGTTGCAAGGACGTTTAAAAGCGTCGTTTTGCCGGCACCCGATGCACCCATGATTCCGACAAACTCGCCTTCCATTACTCGCAGGTCAATGCCTTTCAATACTTGCTGAACATTGCCCCGGCTGCCATAGGATTTCCGGATGTTTTGTGCATGTAACACTGTTTTATATTGGTCCATCATTGTTCCCTCCCTGTTTGCTATATCCTTATAGTAGATGACGGCATGTATATAGTCGTACGATTTATGTGACAAACAGGTCGGTCAACATTACATTGTTGTCATGTTCGAGTTGCATCAAAGTCATTTTCAATAGAAAAGGTGATTGCCATCGTCGTTCCTTCATTTATTTTGGAATGCGCCGATAGGGAAACTCCAATTTTTGAGGCGACTTGGTGTGCTATATATAAACCTAAGCCTGTCGCCGCATTATGAAGCCTTCCCGTCTCTCCGGTAAAACCTTTGTCAAAAATGCGGGGGAGGTCATGGGCAGGAATTCCGGATCCTTCGTCTTTTATTAATAAAACGGCGTGCCCGCTCTGTGTACGATCCGTTCTAATGGAAATGATCCCTCCGTCGGGGCTATATTTCACGGCATTTGTCAACAATTGTCGGATGATGAATCGGCACCATTTACTGTCCGTAATAACTTCCATTTCTTCTCCTTCAATATCCACCCCAATATTTTTCTCAATGCACCATGATTGAAGTTCTCGTACTTCAGGGGTAATCAATTGTGCCACTTCGGTTTTATTTAATGAATAATCTGTTCCAAGTGACGGCAACCGTGAAATATAGAGCTGGCGATCAATGAGCAAATGGACGCGAAGCCAGTCCGATTCGATTTTTCGGATTATAGGATCTTGTCTGTTTGCATCGATTGTTAATTTCATGGAGGTAAGCGGGGCTTTCACTTCATGGACCCATGCTGCTGTATAATCACTTTCCATAAGATTTGCAGCTTTTATTTCCGATAGTTTCTCCAATTGATCATTCGCTACTTGCCGCAGCAATTCATTGATCGTATAGTCGCGGGAGAAAAATGGTTCAGGAAGTCCTTCGTGCCAATCTTGTGAATGAATTTCTGCTGCATGCAACAGTTCCTTTACATATTGTGTCTCTTTTTTAAAACGCCACATGAAGAATGTAATGAAGAGGGCAATCAGTAGCATATCCAAGTAGATGAGAGAGCTTATTTTTATAGAAAGCCCTTTATCGATCCAAATAAGGACATTCGTAAATGAAAGTGATAATACAAATAGAAGTATCCAGCTTTTCATATCTTTTATGTACGCAATGAACATCGTCTCCACCTCATAAGCTGACTGCCATATAGCCCATCCCTTTTTTTGTAATAATCGCATCACCAAGACCGATATCCGATAGCTTTTGGCGAAGCCTTGTCACATTTACCGTAAGTGTATTGTCGTTGACAAATCGTTCATCGTCCCAAAGCTTGCGGATTAATTCATCCCGAGAGACGATCTCATCCTTCGCTTGGACGAGTACAGCCAATATGAAAAATTCATTTTTCGTCAATTCTACTTCATTGCCATTAAGCCGAATTATGCCGCGCTTCATATCAATCATCGCGCCATTCCATTCTAATACATCTGCTGTTTCATCCGTATACGCATAAGTTCTCCGAAGTATTGCTTGTATTTTTGCAAGTAAAACATCTGTGTGGAACGGTTTCTGGATATAATCATCTGCTCCCATATTCATGGCCATCACCATATCCATTGGATGATCCCGCGACGACAGAAAGATAATCGGAACTTTTGAAATAGCCCTAATCTCACGGCACCAATGGAATCCGTCATATGCAGGCAACTGAATGTCCAAAATGATGAGATGGGGCCTCTCTTCAATGAAAGCCCCCATTACGTCATGGAAATTCGTTGGTCCCGACACATGAAGCGACCATTGTCCGAGGCGTTCTTTAAGTGAATTAAAAATCGCCCGATCATCTTCTACAATAAAAATTTTCATATCCATCTCATACACGCCCTTCCTTATGTTTATTATAGACGCGCGCGTCAAACTTGGGAAAGATTATTATGGGCAGCGTGAGCAGCTATGGGAAAACATTGTTTTGCGGAAAAGGGAAGAAGGTAAATGTGTCCCCATAAAAGCTTTATAGTCAATTTAATCCATTATTGAGTTAACACATAGTTAATGCGTGCAAATAAATTGTTCGTCTCACTACGTAGCTTTTGATACACTTCAATGAATTCTTCTTTGTTTTCTTCTATATTTTCAAACCTCCCAATCCGTTCCCAAAGCGAACTGATCATCATCATATTGTCGTACATCACCATATCCGTTACTGATTGGGGTGCTGGCAATAGAACAGTCGGAGATCCAAGAGTAAAGAAATCATTTTGGACGTTGTTTAGGACAGGATGATCCCATTCCTCATTTTCTATAATATAGCCAATATCGTTTAATAGCGGCGCTGTAAGAATGACGATTTGCATTATGCCTCTCTCCAAATTTGTTGCCTCTTCCCAAGTTCGATAGTCTGATGCAGGCGTTCCTATCAAATCTTCTGGCTGGGCGGACAGAAACAGCTTATAGACCGACGGAATTTCTGATTTATCGATTTGGTAAGCAACATTATTTGTAATGTCGATATAGGCATCTGCAAAGTTTGTTATATTCGTGACCTTCTGATCATCGCTTACAATGGCCCGCACCGGAAAGTCATCCATTGCGAAGCGAACAATCCCCTGTTCCTCAGCCATTTTCATATATTCAGTCATCGTATGTTTTTTGGCAAAATTGCCTTCATCATTATAGACCGACGGAATGCCAACTGTTAAAATCCCTGCTTTTATATACATGTCTCCATCATTCGCGTCATCTTCTCCAATTGTCTCTACCTGTTTTTCGTCTACTTCCTTCTTTTCAACGTTATTTTTTTCTATATCCGTTTCGGTCTCCATTTGCGACTGTTCCTCTATGTCAGCGGACTTTTCCGGTATTGAACACGCTGTCAATAGAATGGTCGTCGCTAAAAGAACCAATATTTTATTCAAACAAATCCCTCCCATATGTTTGTAATATATACAAAGAGAAGTGGAAAAGGTTTCAATGAGGATTGAAAAGGTTGGAAATGATTCTTTTGGTACTGCAAGTTAAACGCCGAAATCGGCACTTACGTAATTATAAAATAGATCCGTAGTGTGAGAATTATAAGATTGAATATTCCGCAAAAGTATTTATTGATGCAAAAAATAGGATAAAGGTCGATATTCGTGAGAGGATATGAAGAGGAAAGATAGAGGCAGCGTTTTCGCTTGCCCGTTGTGGAGGAGCCAGAAAGCTTGAGCTGCTCGCTCTTAACCGACCGAGAGTAGAAGCTATCGACCCGAAATGTGTGTAGACGCTGTTACAACTGCTCGAAAATACCAAGAAGGATGTGATCATGATGACGAAAAATAATGATGGATGGCATTTGGAGAATAGTTATGCACAACTCCCGGAAGCTTTTTTCACTGAAACATCACCGGAGCATTCTCCATCACCTCAAATTGTGATGTTGAACGAATCATTATGTGGGGATTTAGGGTTGGACCCGCAAATGTTAAACAGCGAAGAAGGCATTGCAATATTGGCAGGCAATCGGATCCCTGATGGAGGCAAATCGATTGCGCAGGCGTATGCGGGCCACCAGTTCGGACATTTTACGATGTTAGGCGATGGACGCGCGGTTTTATTAGGAGAACAAATAATGCCTAACGGCAAGCGTGTTGATATTCAATTAAAAGGATCGGGGCGTACACCTTTTTCACGAGGAGGGGATGGGCGTGCGGCACTTGGTCCAATGCTGAGGGAATATTTGATTAGCGAAGCGATGCATGCGCTCAAAATTCCAACGACTCGAAGCCTTGCAGTTACAGTTACAGGAGCCCCGGTCTATAGAGAGGAAGTGTTGCCAGGTGCAATATTGACTCGAGTGGCGCTAAGCCATTTGCGGGTTGGAACGTTTCAGTATGCTGCAGCACGTCAGGAGACTGATGATTTGCGGACATTGGCCGATTACGCGATTCACCGACATTATCCGCATATCGAAAATGACAAGAACCCATACCATACATTTTTAAAAAGTGTCATTGAGCGACAGGCGGAGCTTGTTGCAAAATGGCAGCTTGTCGGTTTCATCCACGGCGTTATGAATACGGACAATGTTTCGATTAGTGGAGAGACGATTGACTACGGGCCTTGCGCATTTATGGATACGTATGATCCCTCTACAGTATTCAGTTCAATTGACAGGGAAGGACGGTATGCTTACGGCAATCAGCCGGGCATTACGGAATGGAATTTGTCTCGTTTTGCTGAAACGCTGCTACCATTATTGCATGAGGATACAGACGAGGCGGTCAATATTGCACAGGAAGCAATTTCCGGGTTTGCTGAACGTTTTCATAGGTATTGGATGGCCGGAATGCGAAGCAAGATAGGCATTTTCAATGAAGAGAAAGAGGATATGCTCCTTGTGAAAAAACTACTGCGCATTATGCAAGACCAGAAAGCGGATTATACGAATACGTTTAGAGCGTTCACTTTAAATAAAGCCGAGAATCTTCCTTTCTTTGATCACCCTGAATTTCAGCAATGGCTTAAGGAATGGAAAGACAGGCTTTCTCGACAAACCGAAACAGAAGAGGAAGCCTATCAATTAATGAAAGAAAGCAACCCTGCAATCATTCCACGCAACCATCGTGTTGAAGAAGCACTTGAATCTGCGGTTGAAAACGGTGACCTTCGTGCGATGGAGAGACTGTTGGCAGCATTATCGGACCCTTATTCGTATTCGGAGAAGCAGGAAGTATATATTGCGCCGTCTAATTCAACTGATCCCTACCAAACGTATTGTGGAACATAAGTGCTCGCGTGAGACACGATACCGTATAAAAAAGAAGCAGGCAGCCAATCATTCTTCGTTTAATTGGCTACCTGCTGTATTTTACCAAGAAACATATGCTTCATACAGGCAACTAGGCAAAAACTTAGTAACTTTGTATTCTTTTCACTGCAGGCATACGTTGGAGCCGTAATGCAACGACGACGCCGATTGCCGCTCCGCTGATGCTTGAAACGAGGAAAGGCGGCATGAAGAAAAATGCAGTGACGGTCGTTCCCATTAAAATAGCAGCGTAAGGAACTGCGAAAAGGGATGCAATAATTCCTGTTCCGATAATTTCTCCTAATGCTGCAAGCAATGCCTTGCCCGATTGTTTATAGAGCAAACCTGCAAGCGCTGCTCCGATCATGCCTCCCGGGAAAGCGAGCAAGGAGCCAGTGCCTGTTAAAACGCGCACAAGTCCAGTCATAAAAGCGATAATGACGGCAGGCAAGGGTCCTAACAGTATGGCGGCGATCACATTGACAGCATGCTGAATCGGATAGGCGCGTGCGATGCCTGCCGGAAAGGAGACGAAAATGGAACCTGCAATAGCAATTGCCGTAAAGGCGGTCATAAGAACAAGCTTCCGTGTTGTCATTGCAAAGCACTTCTCTTAACTGCCCATTGGTTTGCCGTATGTTTTAGCTGTTTTGCTGCTATTTCGGGGTTCTCCGCGGAAGCAATCGAAGAAATGATGGAAATCCCGTGAGCTCCAGCTTTAAAAACCGGTTCGGCATTAGTTGCCGTAATGCCGCCGATTCCTACGATTGGCAACTCAGGAAAAAGAGTACTGACTTTTTCAATTAAAACAGTTCCAGCAACAGGCTTTGCATCGTCTTTCGATACTGTTTCGTAGACTGGTCCGATACCTACATAATTTGCCCCGGCCGCAATAGCCGCTTTTGCCTCATCCACTGAATGGACGGAAACTCCTACTATTTTATCTGCCCCAATCTTTTCTCGAACGAATGCCGCATCTGTGTCATCTTGTCCGACATGAACCCCATCAGCACCGATTTCAATCGATAGGTCAACGTCATCGTTGACAATGAACGGAACACCGTATTGCTTACATAGTCTTTGGCAGCTTTGGGCAAATGCTTTCTTTTCCGTTCCAGCAAGTGCATTCGGTCCTTTTTCACGAAACTGAAAACAAGTGATGCCGCCTTTCAAAGCGTCCTCCAAAACGGATAACGGGTCTGTAGCATTTATAGAACCCATAATGAAATAAAGCTTGTAGTCAACGTTTTTCAATCAACTCCACATCCTTCCGTGCCCTATTGCCTCGTAATCTGTAGGCAGCATGGTTTGTAGGTCCATGCCCGTTGCCAATGGACAAACCATCTTCAATTGCAGCATGGATAAAATGTTTGGCTGTTATGACTGCTTCCGTCATTGGTGCTCCTTTCGCAAGCTCCGCTGTAATGGCAGCGGCGAATGTGCATCCCGTTCCATGAGTGTCTTTCGTTTGGATCCGTTTGCTTTTCATAATAAAGCGCTCGCCGTCCGCTGATACGAATAAATCCTCTGCGAAAGGTGTATCTTCCCGATGGCCTCCTTTTAGCAGGACAGCTCCTGCACCCATTTCCAATAATCGCTTCGCAGCTATCTCCATATGTGATAATGAAGTGATCGGCATTTCTGCTAACACTTCTGCTTCGGGAATATTTGGCGTAAGAAGAGCGGCCATTGGAATTAACCGTTCCTTTAAAGCGACAATTGCGGCTTGCTGGAGAAGAGAGGCACCTCCTTTTGCAATCATGACTGGATCAATGACGAAAGGAAATGTAGGATATCGACTTAACGTATCGCTGATCGCTTCGATAATTTCAGCGGAAAACAGCATGCCTGTTTTTGCTGCTCCGATCGTAAAGTCATCCAATATTGCTTCAAGCTGAGCAATGACAATACTTGTGTCAATGGGCTGTACCGCATGTACCCCTAATGTATTTTGAGCTGTGACAGCAGTCAATGCTGAAGTTCCAAACGTTCCAAGTTCTTGGAACGTTTTCAAGTCGGCTTGAATGCCTGCACCGCCGCCACTATCTGAACCTGCAATTGTTAGAGCGATGGAAGTCATTCCTTAACCCCCTCTTCGATAAAAAATTGTCCACCATCGATTGCTTCATCATCTATGCCGCCTAAAGCGTTTAAGAAATGAACAGCGAAATCTCCAGGCCCGGCTGCATGTTCTGCCGCAACTTCGCCAGCTTTTTTGTAAAAGGCGAGACTATATGCTACAGCATCGATAGGAGTGTGTACATTAACCGCAAGGAAGGCGGCTGTAACAGCGCTCAACAGACAACCCATTCCTGTAATGCGGGTCATTATAGGGTGCCCTCCAGAAACTCGTATGAGTTTGTCACCATCTGTTACAATGTCAGTTTCTCCAGTAATGGCAACGAGGCAGCGATGACGATTGGCAACGTCCATTGCAGCAGCGGCAATATTGGCAGATCCGTTTCCGGCATCGACCCCCTTCGCTGTCCATTCCACTCCCGCGATGGCGGCAATTTCTCCCGCATTCCCTCGAATGAGCGCAATATCTAATTCGTCTAATAGACGTGTCACCGTTCTTTTGCGAAAAGCAGTTGCCCCTGCCCCGACAGGATCTAATACGACAGGGCGACCATACGTATTCGCACTTCCGCCAGCGGCAATCATCGACTCGACCGTGTTGGCATTCAACGTTCCGATATTAAGTAATGTGCTTGAAGATAGGGCAGAAACCTCTGCTGCCTCTTCTATCGAATCGGCCATTATTGGGGAAGCACCCAATGCCAGCAGTCCGTTTGCTTGGAAATTTGCTACGACAATATTTGTAATGCAATGGATCAGCGGACTTTGGTTGCGCAATTCATGCAGCAAAGAAGATGGAGCCATTATGCATGCGCCTCCATTCCTTCAATCTCCCACTGTTGCTTCGTCCATGCCATTTCCCAAAACTGCAATTCGTAGTGAGTGCTTTTCATAAAATGTGCTTTCAATTGTTCACGTTTTTGATCTGATAGATGTTCCGTCAAGTTGTTCAAACGATCGATCTGTTCAAGGGTTGCTTTTTCGAACCATTCAGAGCCGTATGTGGCAATCCATTTGTCATAGATCGGATGATTTGGTTTAGCATTTTTCAGCCGTTCTCCAATTTCATAATAAAGCCAATAGCAAGGTAACAATGCGGATAAAGTCGCTGCCAAGTCGCCTTCCATTGCAGCTCGATATAAATGTGATGTATAGGCATATGCGGTCGGCGCAGGTTTAAAGTTTTCGAGATCTTTATTTGTAATGTCCAATAGTTCGAAGAAACCTTCATGCAATGAAATTTCTGAACCGCAAGTACGATCAGCATGTTGTGCAAACCTTTGTACAGTCAACATATCTGTCGCTTGCACTGCAGCCATGGCATGCACTTTTGCAAAGTGCTTTAAGTAATACGAGTCTTGCAGTACATAGTATTTGAATACATCCTCAGGCAATGTACCGTTAGCAAGCGCGGTAATAAATGGATGATGAAAACTAGCCTCCCAAACGTTGTTGCATTCTTTCCGTACCTCTTCACAAAATGTCATCCCAACCACTCCTTATCCGTTTTAGAAAACCAAAAAAGCCGCTTCACTCAACGTATTGTTGAAGAAGCGGCTCGCATATCGGCGTAAGATAACCTTTAGAAGACGTGCGATCCACTTCCCTACGCTGGTATGAGCCAGATCAGGTTCTAAGGGTCCGCATATCGATACACGTCTCAGTCTTTCACAAAGACTCCCCCAGTGGTTAACTTTTTTCAGTTTTCAACTACACTATAGCACAGAATAATAGATTGGCAAGTCACATACAGTCTTGGCTGAATAAATTATGGATTGCCTCATAACTAAGTCGAATAATTCACAATTAAAAAGCTAAGAAAAGTTTTCTTCATCTTTCCGAAGACAGTTGAAAAAGCAAATGAGAACCAAAAAGTTCTCATTCCAGACTGTAGACAAAAGGGTTGGAAATCGAATTGATTTCCAACCCTTTTGTCAATTATGAAGTTATTTTAACGGAAAAAGGCCTTTTTATCTCGTAATATTAGCTTCTATT
>NZ_JBBCZC010000022.1:0-64851 GCF_037144575.1 Sporosarcina sp. USHLN248 | reverse complement strand
GGGTAAAGGATCTTCTTGTTCTTTTTTCGGTCATTGTAGTCTCCTCATTTCTATTAGTTGTATTCTACAAGACCTTAATTTTTCTGTCCATCTAAGTGTAGCCTATCCACTTGCGTATTACGTTACGTAATAGTTTATGCTAAAGGCAAATATTTTATGGAGTTGAGACTATGAAAAAGAAATTGATAAAATCCGTAACTATTTTAGTGGGAATACTGTTTGTTGTGCTGCTTGCAGTTGGATTATTGTTTCGGGATGATGATAAATTGGGAGGTTTTACTGACGAAGAAGGGAAAAGAGAGTTTATTGAGGCATACCATTCAGCTATGGAAGATTTGCCTAAATCAACGGAAGAGTTTTTGGTAGAGACCGAATTCGGCGAGGTGAAGGTTTATAAATTTTTGGAAGAAGGAACAGGATCAAAAACACCATTATTGCTGTTACCAGGAAAGGCAGCTTCTACACCAATGTGGGAACCAAATTTGAAAGATCTTATGAAAGATCGACCTGTATACACAATCGATCTATTAGGAGAGCCAGGTTTAAGTGTTCAAACCAAAAGTATAGTAACCGCTACCGATCAAGCTGTTTGGTTAAACGACGTAATTGAACAATTGCCAGAAGAAACGATTCATTTATTGGGTTTGTCTTTTGGTGGGTGGAGTGCAGTAAATGTCACATTATTCAAATCAGAAAAAATTGCATCTTTGACATTGATTGACCCAGTCTACGTTTTTGGACCCATCCCTTTAAAAATGATCATAGCCTCCATTCCGGCTTCTATACCAGCTGTGCCAAAATCAATTCGGGAGAAAATGTTAAGTTATATCGCTGGTGGTGCAGAAACGGATGAAAGTGAACCTATCGGAAAGTTAATTGAAACAGGTATGAGAACCTATAAAAGTAAACTTCCTTTGCCGAAGAAAATAACAGAAGAACAGTTGCAAGAATTAACTATGCCCGTCTTAGGGATTTTAGCTGAAGACTCGACAATGCATCATTCAGAAGAATCGATGGATGTTGGCATAGAAAACTTGAAAAATCCATTAAGTCATATGGTCATGTATCCAAATGCCTCTCATGCAATAAATGGTGAATATCCAGAAAAACTAGCAAAAAATATAGTAGAATTTTTACAGGAAGTAGATCTAAATATGAAGCAATAAAGGAGCTTAGGGTGTGAAAAAGGAACGCTATTATGTAAGTGATCTTTCCAACATATCAGGATTAACAGTGCGTACCATTCAATACTATGATAATGAAGGGGTATTAAAACCTGCAGGTCGGGATGAAAACAATCGGCGTTATTATACTGATAAGGAATTGAGTATATTAGAACAAATTACTTTTTATCGTAATTTAGGTTTCACTCTTAAACAATTAAAAGAAGAAATCAATTGTAATGACAATAAAGAATCATTATTAGATATACTATCCAAACAAGAAAACTACTTATATTCACAATTGGAACAGACTCAGGGAAAAATCGATGCCGTAGCCACTTCAAAACGGTTAATTGAAGAGGGATATTCCCCTCCCTGGGAGTTATTATCGAAAATCATGAGGAACATCAATAAAGTGGATATTTCCATTTGGGGTGACTATCCCTTTTCAGAGACCCAGTTAACGATATTTGAAGATGTATTTGATTCTCAACAACATGTTTTCAACTTTTATAATGCATTTCGAAAAATATCCATAAAGGCAGTCTCGTATAAAGGCGCTGGGGTACCAGTAAATTCAAATCTTGCAATTGAATTAGCAGAAGAGTGGATTAATATGGTTGAAAAAGTGACAAAAGGCAATTCAGAGATTACAAACTCTTTTCTCCAAGTAGATAAGCATCGGGAAAGATGGAATAAGGGTGAAAAAGATTTAATTGAAGAAGCAGAACCTTATTTAGAAGACATTCTTAAATCGTATTATGAGGGTAGAATTGACGAACTATAGTGCGGTCAACGGTAGCAAACAAACTTAATAAACTAATTAGTAAAAGCATTAGACCTCGCTTCGATACATACGGTGAAAAGCGATTTCTGCCTTTTCATGTATTGTTTTCATAAATGGTTATTAAAGAAGACATGCCTCTATCTACATCCTAACAAAAACTATATTATAAGTCTATTATTAATTTTGTATAAATGTAATAATTAGTTTGCGCAAATACTTCATAACGTTATGGGAAATGAAGGAGACAATGAAACAGAATATCTACGATAACAATACGTTTTTTGAAAAATATAAAGAACTAAGAGCGCGAAAAAATAATTATAACAATTTACTGGAGCAGCCAAACTTTTTCACCCTAATTCCTACTGTCAAAAATAAAGTAATTTTAGATATTGGCTGTGGAATGGGAGATTTTGCAGCCTATTGTATTAGTCAAGGTGCAAAACATGTAACTGGGATTGATATTTCTTCGAACATGATTGCAAATGCGAAAAAGCGTCATAATTATGAGGGGCTAACCTTTGAGCAGGCTGCATTTGAGGATTTAACAATCCTGGACGGGACAATTGATTTTGTTAGTAGTTCCTTAGCTTTCCACTATATTGCGGATTTTCAGTTACTTGTTAAGAAGATAAGTATGGCATTATGTGAAGAAGGAATTTTATTATTTTCTTTAGAGCACCCGATTGTAACAGCAAATAAGGGAAATGAAAGTTGGATCACAAATGAAGAAGGTAACCTACTTCATTTTGCAGTCGATAATTATCAAAATGAAGGACTGCGTACTCAAAATTGGATAGTTGATAATGTTATAATGTATCATCGTACAATGTCTACTATCCTAAATACGCTTATTGAAAATGGTTTACAAATTGAAAAAGTTATTGAGCCAATACCGACTAAAGAAGCAGTCAGTAATTTACCAAGTCTTCATAAAGAATTTCGTCGACCTTCATTCTTAATTATAAGAGCAAAAAAGGTTAAAAATTGAAGTGACCATAGAAAAAATGCACATCTTTTTAGGTTTTTAGTTATGAGATAGATGTTTGCCCAGCTTGGCTTGAAAACGCTTGCCACGCGGAAGTCTAAGTGCGCGACTTCCGCAGTGCCTTAATTTCTGCAAAGAGCGCGTAAATACGGCAAATTGAACTCTTCGTAGTTCGATTGACTGCATGATCTGCATCGTGCAGGCCCGCGTGAAGTCGAGCGAAGACCCGAATCGAACTTCAGGTTCATGAGGGGGCGGGCGAAGGAAAGGCAACCTAAACCCGCTGCATCCTGCAGCAACGGTTGCATGACCAGCGTCCTGCTGGCCCCAACGTAGTATGCGAGCGTCTGTCAACAAGCTGAAGCACCCCCCAATTAGTGGAAGGTGCTGTTTTTTTGATTGTATAGATTGAAAGCAAAAAAGATGACTCTAATGAAGTTCAAGAGCCACCCTATGGAATTAACAAATCCGTTTCCTCAAGCGTTAATATTCTCCTTTAATGACGAAAAACGAGCCTCGAATTGTTCCGGCGAGTTTGGATTTCTGCCTAGCGAATTTGAATTTCCCTTCTAATTCCTTTGGAACATCCATCCCTTCGGAAAGTTTAAAACCAACAGCCCGCTTCTTAGGGTTATCGACGGTATACATTACGTTAACCTCAAGGCCATCCTCATAAAAGATGAAAGCCCATTGGATATTTTCCACTTGGAAACGGGATGTTTCCAAAGGTTTTGCTGTAAATTGAAGATCGCGTTCTTCTTTCAAAATCCGGTTCACATAATCGATGGTCGCATCGCTTTCGCTAGCTTGAACGACTGTAAATTCATGCTTATATTTGTTCATGAAATATCGGGCTTCATTGGCACGCAAACCAGCAAGTGCCTCTGCAACAGGTGAAGATTCTAAACCCGCTGTTGACACATTTTTAAAATCTACAATATAAGGCATTTCCTTCACTCCTGTTCCTATTTTCTAACGACAGGAATCCACATTTCACCGAATAAAAGACCGTTTCTTTGTCCCATTTCAACTGTTGTATTCGGACCGCCGACATAGGCAACATTCTTTTCTGCAGGCAATACTTGGCCAAAGGCGATGCCGGTAAGCGTATTGCTTAACTCTTGAGATGTCTTTCCTTCACCTTTTACAACTACATATTCCCCTTTAGGAAACTGGATCAATCTGGTTGCTTCAGGAATCGATTCTTCTGTTTGGACACCAGCATAATGCATCATCTTGTTGTTCACTGCTTCGTTTACGGTAAAAATGTAGTCATTTGTCGCAATCGCTTTTAAAGCGTCAAGCGTACCATCTTCACTAATCGTCTGCCAAAAGTCTGCCTTTTCTTGATTAATGCCTGCGTAATCTGTGTAATCGCTTTTTAGCTCGACTCCAATGCCTAATACAGTAAAGCTGTCTTTTTCTTCAAATGTATATTCCGCCATGTGTAACACTCCTTCTTTTATGATGTTCAAATGATTTGCCATTTCATTTGATGAGTTTATAATAACGTGTAACTATGTCAAAAAGTGATACTGTTTAGGAGGCTTCCCATGAAAAAGGTTGAACGGAATAATATTATGATGCGGTATATGAACAACCGTGCCCACTTTACAATTTCTGAGCTTATGCGGGAATTTACGATTTCTCGTTCAACTGCTATTCGAGATATTCGAGAAATCGAAGCAATGGGAATGCCTCTTGTTGCTGAAGTAGGACGGGATGGGGGCTATTTTGTCATGAGCAACTCGGTTCTACCTGCTGTCCGATTTACCGATAGTGAGGTTAAAGCGCTTTTTATTGCCTTTATGGCTACAAGAAATAAACAACTCCCTTATTTAAAAAGCCGTCAGTCTTTAGCTGAAAAATTATTAGGGCTTATTTCAGAAAACCAACAAGATGACCTTGTTCTGCTAAATCAAATTTTGCTTTTTGAAGGAACCAATCCGAATAATCCCGACTTGCTTGAACTGTCAGATCTTCCGCATCCGATGTTAGAAAAACTAATCCAACTCCTTCTTTCGGACAGCTATTTACGATTAACGATTCAAGAAGATAAAGTGATCAAAACTTATTCAATATACCTTTTGCATCTTTATCATGAAAAAGGTCTTTGGCTAATTGAAGGCTTTGATGTAAAGGATGAAAAAAGAAGGATTGTCTTAGTAGATAATCTTATTGATGTTCAACGATACAAAGTAAAAAAGAAATTAAATAGGAAAAAGATGTTAGAAAAAATTCGTAAGCAAGAAAAAATGAAGAATCTTATCGTCGAACTCGGTCCAAAGGCGATTGCCCAGTTCAAAAAATACCATCCTTTACATATTTCAATATCCTATACGAATCCTTACCAAACGACTGCCATTATAGAGGCTTTTATCAATACTCATAGCTCCGAAGAAATGGACGAAATCACCAATTGGCTGCTTTTCTTAGGTGACGATATTGCAGTTAGAGAGATACCAGTAGAAATCTTGGAACAACTGAAAGACAGGCTGCACATATTCTGCCCAGATATACGTTCACTCAAAACACAATAAAAGGACATACGATGAAAAAATTCATGCTAAACTTAACTATACAGAAAGGGGCACTGATAGCATTGTTGCTTGAGAAATTGAAGAAATCGAATTATACCGTTGTTTTGACAGGGGCTGGCATGTCAACTGAGAGTGGGCTTCCGGATTTCCGTTCTTCAGGAGGTCTTTGGGCAAAAGAAGATCCAAGCACGATTGCCAGTACGGATGCGCTGAACCGGAATGTTGAAAAGTTTTTTGAATTCTATCGGCACCGTGTTATTGGGCTGCAAAGCTGTAAGCCTCATATAGGTCATGAAATTTTGGCGAAATGGGAAAAGGAAGGTTTGATACAAAGTATTATTACGCAAAACGTAGACGGGTTCCATCAAAAAGCGGGAAGCAAGAACGTCGTTGAGCTTCATGGGACACTTCAAAAAGTCCATTGCCAGTCGTGTGGGAAAGAATATAACAATGACAAATACGTCAATGAACAGTATCAATGTGAGTGTGGCGGCAAGCTTCGACCTTCTGTTGTGCTTTTCGGGGAGATGTTGCCGGAGGATGCTTTAATGAAGGCCGCGGAAGAAAGTGAAAAGGCTGATCTGTTCATCGTATTTGGCTCATCATTAACGGTAACTCCTGCCAACCAATTCCCCCTAATTGCAAAGCAAAATGGTGCTCATCTTACAATTGTAAATATGGAGCCAACCGAGTTGGATTTGTATGCGGATGAAACAGTACATGGCCGAAAAATCGGGGAAATACTTAAGGAATTGCATGTTAGTTTGAGGTGATGTTGAAAATCATTGAATCCAAAACACTTAACAATGAATATCACACTCAATCAAGATTGAAAAGAATCTTCGACCAGAAAGATAATGTTACGGCGGTTATTGGATTGAAATCCTTACATAGCAGCAAAGCTAACTGTAAATTGTTAAGGCTTTTCGTTTTGCTGATGATTGGATGTAAGGAAGAGCGTAGTCCAATCGAGTGAGTTCTTAGTTCCGTTGTTGGGAAAAGTAACTTGAATATGGGGAATAAGGCAAGCGCAAACTCGTTCCTGCTTAGGGGCGGGTATTTTTATTGTCAATAATTTGGAGTGAATATTTCGAAAAAACGATTTAAAAAACTTAATTGTCATTGATTGGGGCGTTTTTCTGTGAAAATAAAAATTGTTTATGCGCTATTCCGAAGTAGTTATATGTTTTATAGGCAGTTATATGTTTTTTGAACGGATTATGCGTCCTAAACGGTCTTATGCGCCAAATTGATAGGTTTATATGTTGCTGTATGATTTATTTGTTGAAGGGAAGTTTTTATGCATTTTGGAAGTGGAAGCTCATGAATGATTTGTTTTTATTTCTTTTTAGTTCAGTCGGAAAGAATACCAAAAATCAAAGGAGGGTATGTTGAACGTATCGAGGGAATGAGGGAGAGGATTGAAAGTGAGAAGTGGAGTTACGGAAGGGAATGGGAAGGTTGTTCCTTTTCTTGTCGCAACGATGAAAGGCATCTCTCAAGTAGTTCTCATTGAAAATTGGGTGACGGGTTTGTTCATATTGGCAGCCATTACGATTACCTCTTTTCAGTTAGGCTTGATCGCGTTTCTTTCGGTGGCAATCGGGACACTTGTCGGACGAGTGGGCGGCGGTGATCCTGTAAGTGTGTCACAAGGTTTGTACGGTTATAATCCGATGCTGACAGGGATGGCGGTTCATTTATTCTTAGAAGGACCTGCAAGCTGGGGGATTGCATTATTTGGGGCATTGATTACAGCTGCCTTTACTGCATCGGTGCTCACACTTTTAGAGCCTACCGGCATGCCGACTTTAACATTTCCGTACATTGTGACGACATGGCTCATAATGTTATCCTCTTATCGTCTCGAATCACTTAAACTGACCGATGGTTTAGTACCACAAGATTTATCGCATTGGAAGTTGAAAATCGAAGGGAATATTGATTGGCTGAGCGCTTTCATTGACGGAGCTGGTCAAATATTTTTTCTACAAGGTATTATCGCTGGATTGTTAATTTTTATAGGAATATTCTTTGCGGGGTTAAAATTTGGGATGTACGCACTTGTCGGAAACTTTGTAGCTATGGTTACCGCCTATATCCTCGGTGCAGAACATTCTCTAATAGACGCAGGGCTTTACGGTTATAATGCCATTTTAACAGCGTTAGCAGTTGGGGTCGTATTTCGGGGAGGAGAGAGCTGGATGGCGCCTCTCACTGCAACGATCGGCTCAATTTTAACGGTGTTGCTAATCGCAAGCGTTGATACAATTCTATTGCCGTATGGATTGCCAGCATTGACGATGCCGTTTGCTTTAAGCACATCAATTTTTATCGGTGCAAGGAAAATCATGCAATATACTTGAGGCTACAGAAATCTAAAGCAAGGCGCAATTTCGTTTAGTAAATACCGAAGTTGTGCCTTGTCTTTACAACTCATTCCTGTCAGTTATAGGAGACAATATGCTTCAACTATAAATGTTAATAAGCTGTCCAGCCTCCATCAATTGCAATTACTTGTCCATTTACGAAGCTTGATTCATCAGAGCCTAAGAAGATCGCTAATTGTGCAATTTCCTCAGGTTGTCCAGCGCGAGGGTTAATGGCCATACCTAATGCTTGGCGGCTTGCGCCCATTTCGCTTATATTCGTCATGGAAGAGCTGATGTTCGTGATGACCGCTCCTGGTGCGATACCGTTGCAACGGATGTTTTTGTCAGCATACATGAATGCCGTGTTTTTCGTTAATCCGACGACTGCATGCTTAGATGCTGTGTAAGCAGCTCCAGCGCGTGCACCGTAGAATCCACCTGCAGAGATGTTGTTGACGATTGTGCCATGTCCTTGTTGGAGGAAAAGGTTCACTGCGATGCGCATTGATTTCATGACGGCAGTTGTGTTGACAGCGAATACTTTTTCCCAACGTTCATCTGAAACTTCACCGACAGGCTCCATGCCGTCCATAATGCCAGCATTATTCACAAGGATGTCCAATTTTCCAAAAGCCCCTTTTGTTTCGTCAAATAAACGCTGTACATCCTCTTCAGAAGCAACATTTGTTTGAAGCGCAATCGCTTCAGCACCAGCAGCTTTTAATGTATCTGCTACTGCTTGTGCACCGTCCAAGTTAATGTCTGAAACAACGACTTTTGCGCCTTCCTTCGCATAACCTTCTGCAATTGCTTTCCCCATGCCAGATGCCGCGCCAGTAACGATTGCAACTTTTACTTCAAGTCTCATTTCCAATCAGCCTCCTTAATTATAATAAACAGTTGTTCAATAAAAATTATAGTAGTAGTAGTATAGAGTTGTTGCAATAATCAAAAACACGGTATTTGTTCATTAATAGACAAAAACAAAAATACTGTTCAGTAAGAGGTGATAAATGATGCGTACGGATTTGCGCATAGTGAAAACGAAAGAGGCATTGCATAATGCGTTATTAGACATATTGGATGAAAAGAGCTTAGATGCAATTTCTATAACGGAAATATGTAGGCGGGCAAAAGTGAATAGAGGCACTTTTTATTTGCACTATACGAAGGTGGAAGATCTATTTGAAGAGTATTTTAAGGAAATTACTGCAGATTTAGCACGTTCTTATCAAGAACCTTACCGCCATGTATCAGTTTTGAAAACGAGTGAGTTAAATCCGGATACAATTCGTATTTTCCATCACATTGAAAAGTATAAACATTTTTATCGGATTGTTTTTTCAAAGAAAGTGCCGTTAATGTACTATTATTTATTATTTGAGGAAATTAAACGTCTATTGTTTCAAGATGAGGAAGCTTTTGTCAAGGAAGGAATCGATCCTGAGCTTTTTTGTGATTATCAAGCCAATGCCATTATTGGAATTATTATAGGATGGTATCAAAAAGATTTTTCTTACAGTGCAGACTATTTAAATCGCCAGCTTGTGCAATTTGTCAATATACGGGTTGATCATGATTAAGAGACAAGGTAGTGTAAAGATGGCAGATGTAATAAAAGTGATTATGTCACCAAACCGAAAGTTTAAAGTAGAAATTATTAAAAGACCGGATCAGCTTTTTACGGTAATGGTTTTTAGATGGATTGAGTGGGAGGATGACTACTCTTATAAGTATTGGAGCCTCATGAAACAAGGCTTGTCATTAATTGATCCGGAAGGAAATGCGATAAAAATTGCCATCGAGCAATTAATGGAACTATCGGGTGAAGAAATAGAGATAGATGATTGAGTGATCGTACATATGATTTAAAGCCGTGCTCATCTGCGCACGGCTTTTTTTGAATATGAGTTACTATTTTTCTTCTTCGCGTTCTTCTTCGATTTTCTTTATTTCCATCATATGTTCCCGATATTCTTCCTCGACTTCAGAAGTGGAAGGGATGAATGGCTCGGTATTGTAATCAATGCGTTTGCCATATCGGATCATCTCATAGATGATCATTCCGTTATTCGGTTTACCGTTAATGGTCATCATCGGCACGATGTCAAATAAAACATAATAAAAGGCATAGAAAATAAAACGATCCCAAAATGTCTTATACTCCTCCATCCAGCCATTCGCAAGCAAGAAATTGATCAATAGAGCAATGGAAAGATTCATTAAAATAGGTCCAGCATAAATGCATATATAAGCGAAATTGCTTTTCCGCTTGATCGCATCATACGAAAACCAACTATACATATGATAATATTTTCGAATATCTATCATGCCAAATTTAATGATCCGCGGTCCAGAACCAATTGTGATTCTTGGTTTTACAACACCGAAAAGATAGCTTACGATCAAATAACCCATCTCCCGCAAGAATACGACGACAGGCAAAATGATGAATGCAGATATTATGAGAGATATAAGGTCAGCTACTCCAAACATGGCGACACAACCCATTGAGAGGTACTTTATATCTTTGTATAAATACCCGGAGCATAGTCTTCTAAACAAAATTACTACTACTTCACTTTTAAAAATATAAAACACCAGCCCCTTCACATGGCTGGTGTTTTTAGCTCACTTCATTTTTAAGTTCTTTGTATACCGCATAGGCTTTTTTTTCAGCGCTTTTTTTATCTTTATCAAAAATCGTAATCAATTTATTTCCGATAATGAAGTTCCATTGTTTTGTCATGTTGTTCACCTTCCTTCACCTCCCTTTTTGCATACCACTTATGAACTGTTTATAAACATTCCTAACCAATCATGCATATTTACAGGACTTTTTACGATACTAGAATTGCTTTAAAAATGATTGGCTGGAGGGAAAAACATGGCAAAGGATTCAAAACCAAGCTGGAAGAAAGAGCATCCTAATACTTTTTTGGGCAACTCGGTCCAAAAGGCAAATCGTTCCGTGAAACAAGCGATGTCACATCCTGAAGAGATGGCAGTAGAGCATGCATTCAATTCAATATCACGTGCAGAAAATGCTCTTTCAAATGCCGAACAGCACAATGAGCATATGGATACCATAGAGCAAAATAAGGAGCAGTTAAACAGAATGAAGCAGCAGTTGAAGGCCGTTCAGGAGAAAGTTGAAGAGTAATTTGTATACACTTATAGCTTTCAATAAAAAAGACAAGTTGGATGTTATCCGTCCAACTTGTCTTTTGAAGTTGCTATTGTTTGTTGAGGTTCTTTATCGGTCACGTCTAATATGTCGAGCAAGAACACGAAGACAGGAATTCCGATGATCAGTCCCCAGACACCAAAGAAGTTTTGCGAAAAGATGAGTACGACAAATGTGTAAAAGACGGGGAGATCCGTTTTAGATGACATTAGCTTAGGATTTAATATGTACGCTTCAATCGCATGGATGACCGTAATTGCGATGAGCAAATAGACGACCGTCAAATAGCCTCCAATTGTAAAACCGATAATCGAAAGAGGAATCAGTGAAATGATCACTCCTGCGACAGGGATCAGTCCACAGAAGAAAATCATAATGCTCAATCCGATAATTTGCGGGTAGCCGAGAATCATTAACACAATGACCGACAAAAATGTATTTACTAAGGCAATGATGAACTGTGCCTCGATTACTTTACCAAACGTACGGGAAAACTTTTTTCCAAAAAACTCAATTTCATAATAGAACGGAGCAATCTTACTGTTTTTAAATTTACTTGTAAATTCAATGAGTCGCGGTTTCTCTAAAAGGAAAAACAAGCTTAAGATTAACGCGATGAATACTTGTATACTAATTTTGCTAATATCTGAAAATGACTTTAATAAAAATGAAACACCGTTATCGACATAAGCTTTAATTTGATCGCCAGATATGAAAGAGTCAATAACGCCAAGCAACGGATTTTCTTGTGGGTGAGTAAAGAAATTCTTTATTTGCTTAACTAACTGGCTAATTTCAAAGGAGATAAGGGGTAAATATTTTACAACTACGATTGCCAAGACACCTACTATGAATGTATAAATCATCATAACAATCAATTTACGATTCAATCGAATGCCCTTAGCTGTAAACTCGACAAGTCGATTTAATAAAAATGAAAAAATAAAAGTAAGCAAGATTAAATTCATCATGCTTCTTACACTAAATAGCAATATAATGATTAACGCAAAAATGATAACGCGTTTTACTGCTTTCCTCCGAAGTAGCTCTATGATCACATCCATGTAAACAAATACTCCTCATATCCAAATTTTTGTATGTATTGGTTGAAATCAAGCATTCTTTCTATCTGTTGATTGCCATTCCGGTGGATGCTTCCGCAGGGGAGGCTAAGAACACAAACGTTTAACCCTTTTACGTTTCCATTCTTCTTATCAAACGAAGATTACAAACTTGAATTCCTTATCTATCGTACTTCATTTTGCACCTATAAGTGAATAGCTATACAAAAAATATTCAATTATGCATAAGTATTTGCATATATCTTACAGCTGTGTATGTAGGCAATACAATTAGTAGTTTCGCTTCTCCTCTTTTACTGAAAGAATGTGTGCCTCAGTGCCATACTCTCCCCTGATGACTTTTCTTGCCCCAATGGCGTTTCTTGCTGTAACTTGCATAATCTGTATCGAACCTTTCAGTTTCATTTCAACAAGAAAGCATTTAGAACCGCACATCATTTATAAATCCCTCATTTCGGAAAAATGTTATGGTACTATCTTGTATTGTAGAATAGCGATGCATAGATTGGAAATGTACTGCTGTAACGAAAAGGAAGGTGATCTCTGCGGTGCTTCATCATATGAGATAGAGTAATCCAAAGATGATCATTACTTTTCAAAATTAATAGTGTTCCTGCTCTGAGCTTAATCATTGTTATAATAAAGGAGTGTCTCAAGATCAATGAATTTGACGCTCTTTTTTAATATGACAGATCATAGTAGCCAAGGAGTGGGGATAATAGATGAATAAAAAAGCAATTGCGGACATACGTAAGCATTTCAAATTAGATACAGATTTATTGACGGTTAAAAACATTTATAACGTTTATATACGGCAGGAAAGCAATGAGATCTACCATGAAGTTAGCCAGCCATTTGCTATGTTGGACCGCGAGCAGCAAGAGCTGTTTCTTGCCAATTTCAAAAAAGTGTTGGGCGGAAAATTAGATGTAAAGCTGTTTGAAGTGAGATTCCGGTCTGAAGCAGATGAGCGAACGGAAACGACGCAAACGATCCTTTATGAAGGGCTGCATACAGAAAATGTAGAGGAATGGAAGGCAGATATGCAGCGCATCGCCCAAAAGATGGTGCAAGACGTTCAATATGAAAAGGATATTGTCGTGACGTTCATTCGAGGAAATTATTATAAGCCGACGAAACGGCATAGCGAAGAGTCGGAGGTGGCTGAACGGGATGAAGTGTTTACGACGCCTTTTATTCTTTGCAGCTTGAACCAGACGGAACAGCCGAAGCGTTCGCTCGTCTTTGACTTCGTTGAAAAGGAATTTAAATCGAGATTTATCGGTGATCCAATCATTAACCTTACATCGCCGATTGGCGGGTTTTTATTCCCCTGCTTTACGGATAATGCAGCAGACGTGAATCACGTTTTGTATGCTGCTGGCAAAGCGAATAAGCCAGATTTCCATTTCATCGAGAATGTATTGGACGGAGAGGAAATTATGACTGCTGAGGAAGATAAGGTTGTCTTTGAAGAGATTGTAAAATCAGTCGTCGGTGAAGAAATGAATACGAAAACTCTTGCAAGCGTTTATGATGAAATTCAACGTATGATGGAATTGGACGATGAGGAAGAGGCAGAGGAAACTGTGCCGACTTTGGACACGAAAGAAGTAACTCGTGTACTAAAGGCGAGCGGCATAGAGGACGTAGATTCAGCAAAGGTGGAAAGAGCATTCCAAAAAGTTGTCGAGGATGAGACGTATGAAATGAAAGCAGCCCATATTGTACCAAGCTATGCGTCGAAATCGATTAAAATCGAAACGAAAGTTGCGAACATCGCCATTAGCCCACAAGACTTACGATATGTGAGGCAAGTCACAGTTAACGGCAAGCGCTGTCTATTGATTGAAGTAGAAGAAGACACGGTCATTGAAGGATTTACTTTGCTTTCGGAAGAGTTGCTGTAGGTACTGTTAAGAAAAACAGCTTTGGAAATAATAAGGTGGAAGGCAATAAGGAGGCAATAGGAATGAAACGAGTATATTTGGCAAGCCCGTTTTTTAATGACAAAGAGATCGGCTATTTGGAACAGGTTGAGATGATGTTAGACGAAAAAGGATTGAAAGTATTTTCACCGTTCAGACATTCAGCAGATGCAGAGATGGGTTCCCGTCAATGGTCGATTGAGACATTCATGGACGATATCAAACATATTAAATGGGCAGAGGTTGTCGTAGGAATTTATCATGGAAACTATTCAGACAGCGGAACGGCGTGGGAGCTTGGTTACGCCTATGCGACAGACAAGCCCGTCATCTTAATCCATGTAGGAGAAAACAGCAATCTAATGGTGCATGAAGGTGCCCATGCAAATATTACATTAAAAGGATTGAAAGACTATGACTTTGATCAGCTGCCAAGCTCGTTTTATTCGGGGGCAATGCTTTAATGAGTCAAATGAAAGCAGACAGTGCATTATGGCGTACTGTCTGCTTTTTTCATTGTAGAATCCTCTTTTTCTCTGGAGTGTTGTTTCACGTACTGCTTCACCTTTGAAGCAACATTGAAGACCTAACATTTTGTTATATTTTGAAGGTCTTCCACAAGGTGCAAGCGTTTTTGATACAATTGGATCAGAAAATAAAGTGAAGTTAGAAAGATAGGACTGATAATGTTGCACACAAACTTTTCATTTGAAAATGAAAGAGTAATCCTAAGAGAATTTACAAAAGAAGACTGGTTGGGTGTTCATAGATATGCGTCACAAGAGATCGTTTGCCGATACCAGCCTTGGGGACCGAATTCGGAGGAAGAGTCTAAAGGTTTTGTGGAACAGGTTATGAAAGATGCCTCTAAAGAGCCAAGAATAAGATTTGTCTTTGCTGTGATCACTAAAGAGGATGGACAGATGATTGGAGCCGGGGAGATTAATATAAGAGATGCTACGAATAGAAGCGGTGAAATAGGCTATATAATCCATCCTGATTATTGGGGAAAAGGCATCGCGACAGATGTAGCGAACCGATTGCTTGATTATGGTTTTAGCGCACTATCGCTTCATCGGATATATGCGACTTGTGATCCGAGAAATATCGGTTCATCTAAAGTATTGGAGAAAGTCGGGATGACGTTAGAAGGAAAAATTCGCGAGAACTTACTCGTAAAAGACGGTTGGCGGGATTCATTGTTGTATAGCATTTTGGAATACGAGTGGAGGAAGTATCATGACAAAAATAGGGCTCATTAGACACGGTCTAACTGAATGGAACTATCTTGGAAGAGCACAAGGGATATCTGACATTCCTTTAAATGAACAGGGCATACAACAAGCAGTTAAAATCGGAGAACGACTTGCAAATGAAGAATGGGACATCATCATTTCGAGTGATCTATTAAGGGCAAAAGAAACGGCAAAGATTATTGGAAGTAGGATGGGGTTGCCCATCACTGTTGATCAAAGAATAAGAGAAATAGATTGCGGTGAAATTGAAGGGACGACTGAAGACGAAAGAGTGATTCGGTGGGGAAAAGCCTGGCGTGAAGCAGATCTTGGCATGGAAAAATTTGAAACGGTAGCCCAAAGAGGGATTGGGTTTTTAGAAGACGTTGCGATTCGATACGAAGGGAAGAGCATCCTTGTTGTAAGCCACGGTGCTCTAATAGGACTTACTTTGCAGCATTTGCTGCCAGAAAAGTTTCCTACAACTCATATTGACAATACTTCCATATCGATTCTTCAACATCATGAAAAAGAATGGAATTGTCAACTTTACAATTGTATAAAACATTTATAACAGGCTTGTATTATCCCGTAAAACAAAGGGAAAAGACAAAATAAAAAGAGCAGCTGCAACCACTCTAATAATGCTATTTCTTATAAATTTCATTTGCTTTACAAATCACGTTTCTTGAACCTTCAAAAAATTATATCGTTAATATAAGCGTTCAGTTAACCCATTAATATACCAATTGGCTTTTGTAATCTTTACTTTTCCATCATGGTCATGTTTCGCTTCTATTGCATAATAGGGTCTCTGTAAGTGTTTAAATTCCTCGGGTGAAAATTCTATTTCGGCTTCTTGATCAGAAAAAGCATAATCTACATTAAAATTCTTGAAAATAAATTTCAAATATTGAATTATGATATTTTCGGCAGTCTCTAATTCCTTAATGTTATAACTACTGATAATCGAGTCTTCTTCCATTTCTAATAAGTATCCAAAATACTTATTTGTTACTTTTAATGTAATTACAGCTTCAATAGTTAGTTTCCCAAAAGGAAAATTAGAAATCGGAATTTCTAAAAAGTGAAATTCCTTCAAGGTTGATAGAAAATCTTTATTGGAATATGTTCTATAATCATCCACTACATTCCAATGAAATCCAGAATTATCACTTGAAAACTTCACATAATCAATATTAACCCCAAGATGTTTTAAATTATTCATTAAAATAGTATATTCATTGTTTAAATCATTAGTAGTACTTACCCAACCTAAAGATATTTTTGCTCCCATGTAAACACACCCTTTCTTGTTTATTCTCTTGCAACTTTCAAGCCGTTATTTAAATGATAAAGATATTGATCAGTTGTATACTTCCATCCCGATATGAAATCCCTATCGGTTGGACTGACCTTATGTGCAGTCATTTCGTTCATAGGCGGGGTTGCAAGAACATTTGGTGCCGGTTTCCGGATGGATATTTGGGATTATGGTTCAGTGCCAACCATTTTAAGCATCCCGGTTTCCATATTGTTCAGCATTCTCCTATTGTTTATCGCGGTCAAGTGTTGGAAATTGCTTTTGCAATCTGTCCAGTTTGTGAAGTCCTAATTATAATTTGGTGCCTGTCAGTAAACAAATCAAGTTTTGCGCTACAATTGGATATAAAAAAAGAAAACCTCTATAATGGGTTTTCTATAATTAGATACATTTATTATTAATGGGTAGTCGTCATAAATGCGTTATACACAAACACTCAATCCATTATCTTCTAAAAAGAGGAATCCTTTTAAGCGCAGCGCAAACAGGAATGGCCACTAAAATTCCAACGATATTTTGCACTAAATTTCCCGGAATGGATGCAGCAGGTACAGCCCAATTTCCGAACAGAATCCTTTCACAAATATAGTAACCAGCTAACATGAATGGAACCGAAGTGATAGTCGCCAACAGATTGAACGTAAAACTGCCTCCATTGCGGCCGCCTGACCAAGCAATCTTCCCAACGATATATCCCTGCAGGCCCCGTGTCAAAAACGTGAAAGGTGCCCATAATGTCCATCCCGAAATTAAATCAAACAATCCCATTCCGACAGAACCGGCAATTGCCCCTTTTTGGGGGCCGAACAACATCGCGACCGTAAAGAGCATTGCTGTTCCAAGGTGGACCAAACCGCCATTTGCCGTAATCGGAAGTTTAATATTCAAAAGAAGCGTAGCGACGAATACTAAAGCGATTAGCATTGCCGAAATAATCATGTCCAAAGTTGGATTTGTCGTGCGCGATTTACTTTGTAAAATGGTTATTTTCGATGGAGTAGCTTTTACATTGCTTTCTCTTTTCATTAAGTTCATCGTTCCAAACCTCTTTTAATTTTAAATTTTGCTTGCATTGCTTACATTAACAGGCAAGTGGCCCATTTAAAAGTATCAATTTTATGCAATATAATGTGGTCAGTTTTGTACAGTTTTAATAGATAAACGCCCTGTTATATAAATTGCATTGTAGAGATTGATAAATTTTCTTAATCCGAACAAAATTGTAAGATTCGTTGTTGTTTTTGTTCGTTACATCGATGGAGGGCTACCTCATTGCACGGTATGATGGAAACAAATGAAAACAGCTATGGGGGATTTGTATGATGGATATCGTAGTGCAGGCAACAGGTATTCAAAAAGTATATGGGACAAAGAAAAACTTAGTTTCTGTGCTTGAAGGGATTGATATAAGCATCCATGAAGGGGAGTTTGTTGGCATTATGGGTCCTTCAGGAGCGGGTAAAACGACGTTGCTCAATATTTTGGCTACAATCGATAAGCCTACTTTGGGAAGTGTACGCATTAGCGGTACAGAAATCACTACATTGCGTGATGAACCATTGTCTGAGTTTAGGCGTACGAATTTAGGTTTTGTTTTCCAAGATTACAATTTGCTTGATTCATTGACGATTCAGGAAAATATACTGCTGCCGTTAACATTTTCCAACAAAGTGGATTTCACGACAGATTTAAAAGTAGAAGAAATAGCAGGGAAATTAGGTATCCAATCAATTTTAGATCGGTATCCATATGAAACGTCCGGCGGACAAAAGCAGCGGACTGCTGCCGCACGGGCGATTATTCATAACCCAAAACTTGTATTGGCGGATGAACCGACTGGGGCATTGGATTCGAAGTCTTCGATGGATTTGTTGTCAGCATTTCAATTGATGAATCAAGAATATGCGACGACTATTTTATTGGTGACGCATGATGCTTTTGCGGCAAGTTATTGCGATCGTGTCCTCTTCATGAAAGACGGAAGGTTGTTTACCGAGATCGTTAAGGGAGATAAGGACCGAAAATGGTTTTTTGATCAACTGGTCACAACGTTGTCATCTTTAGGGGGCGGTCGTTATGACATTATATGATGTCGTCCTGAAAAATTTAAAATACAATATTCGCAAGTATTTTCTTTATATCGCGTCGTTACTATTTAGTGTCCTCATTTATTTCACTTTCGTTTCTTTGCAATACAATGAGCAAATTGGCGAAGCATTTGGACGGGAAGATAAGATGGGCCCTTTATTGACAGGGGTTTCCGTTATACTGTCTTTGTTCATCATGATTTTTGTATGGTATTCCAATACGTTCTTCATAACGAACCGGAAGCAAGAAATTGGGCTTTATTCATTAGTTGGTGGTACAAAAAAGGAAATCGGGCGGATGCTGTTCTATGAGAATATGTCCTTAAGCCTTTTGGCGTTAGGGATAGGCATCGGGCTTGGGCAGTTGTTCTCGACATTATTCAGTATGATTTTGCTGAAAGTAATGGGCATTTCCATAATTGTCCAATTTTCAATGAACCCGGTAGCCATTCTTCAAACGGTAATCGTTTTTTTATTCATAATGACGATTGCTTCGCTGCAAGGGTATTTTCTTGCATATCGATTTGAATTAATTGAACTTTTTCAAGCAAAACATAAGATTCAAAAACAGTGGAAACCGTCTTATTTGCTTGCGTTGCTTGCAATCGTCCTTATCGGGTTTGGTTATTGGAGTCTTTTACATGCATACGAATCAACAAGCTGGTCAAAACATTTTGGTAGAAACTTTACTATAATCCTCATCGTTTTAGTAATAGGGTCCTTTTTATTATTCCATTCAGGCACTAGCTTCTTGATCCACCTTTGGCAAAAGAGGAAAAAAGCTTACTACCGTTGGAAGAACTTATTAACTTTGACCCAATTGAAAAGCCGTCTTCGTAGCAATGGGCTGCTGTTGACAGTTATTTCAGTTTTGAATGGCATGACGCTCGTTGCGTTTGGATTCGCTTATACGATTTACTTTAATACGTTGCAAACATTGGAAGATCATGTGCCATACAGTTATCAGTTTGATGTGCAGTCAAGTTCTATTGATGATGAAATGACCAAGATTTTATCCAACAATGAGGAGCATCCGGTTATTTTTGATGAGACATTTGAATATGCAATGGTTCCGGGATCGGCAAGCGAACTGGAATTAGTGCCAGGCGGCTATTTGTATTACGAGGACTCTTTCGCGGTGTTACCAGTATCAACGTATAATTCGCTTGCTGGAAAGCTTAGTCGCCTTCCGATTGATTCGATCGGGGATGGCGAGGCAGTGATGGTAGGCCGGAATTTCATTGGTTCGCAAAAAGAAGATGAAAATGTCGGCAGTACGTTAACACTTATGAGCTTAGAAGGTGAATTGCCGATTCGTATAATTCACAATAAGGTTGAGTCGCTATTTTCGTATGAAGTACAGCCTTCCGTACTAATCGTAAGCGATAGGTTGTATGAGCAGTTATCTAGAGGGGCGACAATACATGGAACACGGGTTATCAAAATTGATGATCAGAAGGAATCTGCTCGATTGACTAAGGATTTGAAAGCCGTTTATGAATGGGACGAGGAACAAACAACAGAATTTGAACCAAATAAAGGTTTTTATAGCTTCTCAGAAAGCTTTGAAACCGCACAATCCATATATGGCTTGCTTATTTTTGTGTTCGGGTTTATGGGGCTCGTCTTTTTGGTAGCAACGGGCAGTGTCATCTATTTTAAAACATTGACGGAAGCGGCAGAGGATCGAAGACGATATGAGATGTTACGTAAGATAGGGTTGAGCCGGAGGAAAGTGAAGAAGTTAATTGTGAGACAGACGTTTCTTTTATTTCTTTTGCCTCTCGTTGTCGGTATCGCGCATAGCAGTATGATACTGACTGCGCTATCAAATGTAATGGATATCAATTTCTTATATCCTGTTTCAACTAGTATCGCTATCTATACATGTTTGTACGGTCTTTATTATAAGTTGACAGTCGAGACGGCAAATAAACTTGTGAATCCGTAAACGGAGTTTCGTCACTTCCATTTTACGAGATTGGACAATTTTTTTGTATATTTATAGTTTGATGTGACTAGTCGTTGCTTGGAGTGAAACGCGCCGACGTAACATCGAACGGGCTTTGCGAACAAAAGCAAAGCGTTGAGAGCACCAAGAACTGGATGCCCTCCCCCCCCGGAAAGCGTGCGCCTGGAACGGAAAGCAACGTTTCAAGGATGCACCTCTTTTCATCAACAGAAAAAGGGGCGTCATAGAAAGTCAGTTTTCACAGACTTTCTGGACAGCCCCGTATTACATAATAGTGGAATAGTAATCGTTTTTACGAAAATGAATTGTTACGGCTGTACTTACGCCTTCTGTAGAAGATATTGTTACGTTATGACCTATTTTGTCCATAATTTTTTTGGCGATATACAAGCCAATTCCAGTCGATTTCCGATTGATTCGCCCGTTTGCTCCGGTAAATCCTAATTGAAAGACTCTGCTAATATCATGCTGTGGAATACCAACGCCCTCATCAAGGATTACCACTCTACTTTCTTCCAAGTCTTCCTCTGAATAGATCGTGATCGTGCCACCGTCATTTGAGTATTTTAATGCGTTTGAAAGGAACTCCGAAAGACTGTATGCAAGCCATTTGGAGTCTGTTTCCACGCATAGAGGCTCCATTTGAATGACAATTTTTATCCTTCTTCGGATAAATTCCTTTGCGAATTGTTTTACGACAGAACGGATGACAGCATCGAGCCCTGTTTTGCGAATGATATAATCTCTGGCGAAATGATCAGTCCTTGTAAAATAAAGTGCTTGGTCAACACTTCGCTCAATGCGCGAGATTTCCTCCGAAATGCTTTCACTATCCGGATTTTCCTTTGCTTGCTCTAAAATCAACTTACTGATCGCAATTGGTGTTTTAATGTCATGAAACCAAGTTGTCATGAATTCCATTGATTCCTTTTTATCGTGAAGGATAGAGGTCAATTGTTGCTGATGTGCATCATTTACAGATTGGAAGAGTTCCCAATACAAGTGCTGCTCGTATGTTTTTGGATCGTCAATGCCATCCCGTATGAATGTTCCTTTGCTCCAACGAGAAGAAAAGGCTTTATATTGCTTTGAAACGAGGTAAAAATCAATTGTTAAAAATGAAATGAAGAAAAAAAGCGCGATCGTATGGATGTAAACAAGGTTAGAAAAATGGACAGACATCGTCGGCTCGACATAAAGCATAATCGTAATGAATGACATAATTGCTATATACAACACAAATAACCGCTTTTGGAAGCGGATATACTGACGAAATGATACGCTCATGAGAGTATGTATCCTTGGCCTTTTTTAGTTTGGATATAGCCATCCAATCTATGCTCACTCAGCTTTCGACGAAGCCTATTAATATTAACAGTTAATGTGTTGTCATCGATGAAATTTTCATCCTCCCATAAGGCTGCCATTAGCTCATCTCGCTGGACGATTTCATTTTTACGTTCAAGAAGGATGCATAGAATCCGAAACTCATTTTTCGTCAGTTCAATTTCCCCATCTGGACTGGAAAGGACGGCCCTTTTCACATGTAATGTCAAATCGCGGTGTGAAAGTATATCCATGTCTATTTGTTGATATGTATACGAACGCCTTAAGAGAGCATGGATTTTCGTTAACAGCATTTCCATGGAGAAAGGCTTCTGGATAAAGTCATCCCCACCCATATTCAGCGCCATCATCATGTCCATCGTTTCTGTGCGCGACGAAAGAAATACAATCGGAATGTTCGAATGCCGACGAATCCTTTCGCACCAGTAAAATCCATTCATATAAGGCAGATTAATGTCGAGAAGGATAAGATGCGGTTGCACCATCAAGTACAGTTCCTCCACATTACTGAAATCCTCTGCAACGTGAACACCATACCCCCAGTTTCGCAATTCAGTGGCGATAATCGAACTGATTTTTATTTCATCTTCTACAATCAGAATGGTAAACATATCAGATCCCCCTATATTTGAAATGAAGGCGAAGAAACTACCCGAACAGAAAAACCTCCATTATCCCGATTGTATCATAGGAAATAGAAGGAAAAACTGTGATGACGAAAATGTAAGTTTGCCATTGCAACAATGTGGTGAATCGTAAAGCGACTAATAGAGGCTTTCAAATAACACTATTCAATATTGGATATTTTATTTCATAGATAATGGTCTTTTAAGTACTAATTAAAGGTTTTTAAAGAAAATCATCATGATTTCAAACTGACATTACTCCTTCAGATGGTTATTGTTTTAGTTAATACACTTTTATTTTTGAATGGAGACAAAATTATAAAAATAGAAATTGGTAGTGTAAGATAGTAGTTAAATTGATACTGCATTATTGTATGGAAGGGGATGACGAAAATGGATATCCAGACGGTCGCATGGTGGAAAGCGATTGTAGAATCGATGAATGATGGAGTACTTGTAATCGATCGTGCCGGAATTGTGAGGACAATCAATCCGGAGTATACCAACATTACTGGAGTCACTCCTGATATTATTGGGAAGCCGTTAGTAGCATACCGGCCGGGTGCGCAATTACCGAAAACATTAATAGATGGAGAAAGTCGGGTTGGTGTATATCGAAAGGCACGTGGCAGGGAATATGTTGTTGATATGGCCCCTATTATTGTAGATGGAGAAATTATTGGAGCTGTTTCGGTCTGTAAAAGTCTGAATGAGGTGCACACACTTACCCAGGAACTTGCTAAGCAGCAAGAGACAGTGGCTGAATTAAAAAAACAAATGCGTTCGATTTACAAAGTAAAGTATACATTCGAAGATATTATTAGCCAGGATTCCAAGATGAGGGATCTAATCTCTATTGCCAAGAAAACAGCTTTGACCGATCTACCAATTTTAATCACTGGAGAGAGTGGGACGGGAAAGGAATTATTTGCACAATCCATTCATCATACGAGTTTACGGGCGAATGAGCCATTCATAGCAGTCAATTGCTCCGCTATTCCAGTGGCATCAATTGAAAACGATTTATTTGGTTATGCAGAAGGTGCTTTTGTAGGGGCATTACAAGGTGGAAAATCAGGTTTGTTTGAAATGGCAGATGGCGGAACATTATTTTTGGATGAGATTGGTGACTTGTCAATGGAAGTACAGGCGAAAATATTGAGAGTGTTACAGGAGGGAAGCATTCGTCGGATTGGAGAAGCGGTAGAACGGAAAATAAATGTACGAATCGTTGCGGCTACCCACCGAGATTTACGACAGCTGATAGCAAAAGACTTATTTCGGAGTGAGTTATTTTATCGCCTGAACGTCGTCAGTATTCAAATCCCTTCATTACGCGAGCGCAAATTGGATATCCCTTTAATTATTGATTCTATCACTCCACCGTCTTATACAGTTGACGAAGAAGTAATGAGTTTTCTTATTTCCTATGACTGGCCAGGAAATGTTCGCGAATTACGAAATGTTATTGACTTTGCTGTATGTATGACGGAGGAGAGGAGAATTTCCATTCAACATTTGCCTGACTTCATGCGTAAACATCATACGTTGTATACAGATGAAACAAGAATCATTCCATTACACGAAGCAGTGGACGAGGCGGAAAAGAAGATTCTTCAGCATGCACTTCAATACGTTGGTGCAACGGTTCAAGAGCGGTTAAAATTAGCGAATGAGTTAGGGATTTCTCTGGCGACTTTATACAATAAAATGAAGAAATACCAATTAAATTAAACATTATAGTTGTTTATAATGATGCTCAATTTAGTTCTAAAAAGTTGGAATGGTCGTTATGGATGGCTTTAAAGGAAGTTAAAAGGAAAGATGATAGATTGTCAATTCTACTAAATTAGAAGGGGGAAATGCCTATATGACAGCATTTTCTCCTTTTAATTTTGCTATTATTTATATTGGATTGTATGAAAAGTTTGTAAAAAGAGGTGACGGAGTATGCTACGTATTGGTTCAGGTGCAGGATTTTCCGGTGATCGTTTGGATCCAGCAATCGAACTTGCTGAAAAGGGAGATTTACATTATCTAATATTAGAATGTTTGGCTGAACGGACAATCGCATTGGCTCAAAAGAGAAAAAAAACAAATGAATTGTTAGGGTATGACCCGCTGCTTGAGAAACGTATGCGTTCCCTATTGCCGATTATTAAAAGAAAAGGTGTAAGAATTGTGACGAACATGGGTGCCGCAAACCCTATAAGTGGAGCACAAAAAATAATTGATATTGCTGAAGAAATGGGACTCTCTGTAAAAGTAGCTGCAGTGACAGGTGATAATGTACTGCCTTATATTTACGCGAATAGGAAAAATTTAGACTTTACTCCACAACTAAATGAAAACGCTTCCGTTATTTCGGCAAATGCTTATATGGGAGCTGACTCAATTGTGCCAGCTTTGCAAACAGATGCCGATATTATTATTACTGGCAGGATAGCAGACCCATCGTTATTTTTGGCTCCAATGATATACCATTTCGGATGGTCATTCGATGATATGAAGTTGTTAGGGAGAGGGACTGTAATTGGCCATTTGCTTGAATGTGGTGGGCAATTGACCGGAGGATATTTTGCGGACCCAGGGAAGAAAGACGTACCAAACATGGCTAACATAGGATTTCCATTTGCAGAAATTCAGTCAAACGGATCAGCGATACTTAAGAAATTGCCGAATACAGGTGGTGCGTTGAATTTACGGACAGTAAAAGAACAATTGTTATATGAAGTAATGGATCCAAGCCAATATGTAACTCCAGATGTCACCGCAGATTTTACTACTGTTTCCATCTGTGAGGCTGGAATCGATCGAATAAAGGTGACAGGGGGTGCTGGAAGGATTAAACCTAATTTATTAAAGGTCAGTGTTGGATATGAAGCTGGTTTCCTTGGTGAAGGAGAAATTACATATGCAGGAGAAAATGCATTAGGACGTGCTGAACTTGCAGGGGAAATTATTGAAGAGCGGCTAAAAGGGCGATTTAACGAAATAAAAGTAGATTTAATAGGAGTTACATCTGCGCATCGCGGCTCTTTTGGACATCTTGGTCAACCTTACGAAGTAAGGCTGCGTGTTGCTGCTAAAGCGAATAGTATGGCGGATGCAATGATCGTTGGTGAAGAGGTTGAGGCACTTTATACAAACGGTCCCGCAGGAGGGGGTGGAGCACGTAAATATGTTCAAGAAGTAATTGGAATTGTGTCTACGATGGTCCCTCGTGACAGTGTCGATGTGAATGTCGTAATAAAGGAGATGGCGAATGATGAAAACTAAACTATATGAGATAGCCCATAGCCGTGCAGGGGATAAGGGGGATGTACTAATGCTGTCTTTGATTCCATATGATGAAGCGCTATATCCAATATTGCGTGAGCAAGTATCTGCAGAGCGGGTGAAAAAACATTTAAAACACATCGTTTCAGGTGAAGTAACTCGATATGAATTGCCAAACATTTCGGCACTGCAATTCGTATGCCACGGAGCATTGCTTGGGGGAGTGACAACGTCACTTGGGATGGATACTCATGGTAAATCCTTGAGTTATGCTTTATTGGAAATGGAAGTAGATTTAGATAAGTAAGGGTCGTTTAATAAAGGGGGGATATGTATGGTAGCTTTATTGGGATTCTTAACGATACTCGTATTTTTGGCATTGATTTTAACAAAAAGAGTTTCTGTAATCGTGTCATTAATTGTTGTTCCTATCATTTTTGCATTGATAGGCGGTTTTGGAGCGGATATGGGAGATTTCATGCTTGAAGGAATTAAGAGTGTGGCACCTACAGGAATTATGTTAGGTTTTGCGATTCTTTACTTCGGTATTATGAATAATGCAGGACTGTTCGATCCACTTATTTCTCGTGTATTACGAGCAGTGAAAGGGGATCCTCTTAAAGTCATAATAGGCACTGTTATCATTGCTATGTTGGCGCACTTAGACGGGTCAGGTGCTTCTACGTTTTTGATTTCAATACCTGCTTTGCTTCCTCTATATGATAGGTTAGGTATGAGTAGGATAGTACTTGCTGGAATGGTTGCTTTGGGAGCAGGAGTTATGAACTTGCTGCCTTGGGGTGGACCTACTGCTCGCGCTGCAACCGCCCTTGGTCTCGATACAAGCGATATATTCAATCCGATTATCCCGGCTATGGTTGCAGGAATTGTCTGGGTATTATTTGTTGCAGTCTGGATTGGGCGGAAAGAGAGAAAGCGAATCGGTGTAGTAGATATTGAGTATAATTTTCATGAGGAGCTGACGCCAGAAGAAAGAGCAATGAGACGCCCCAAATTATTTTGGTTCAATCTATTGCTAACGATTTTAACAATAGTAGCTCTTGTCAAAGTGTGGCTTCCTTTGCCTATCATCTTCATGGTTTCATTTGCCATAGCAGTTTTGATCAATTATCCAAAACCCGAAGACCAAATGGAACAAGTGAAAAGTCAGGCGGTTGGAATGATAACAGTAGTTTCTATTATTTTTGCTGCGGGAATTTTTACGGGTATTTTAACAGGCACGGGTATGATTACTGAAATGGCAAACGCCTTGGTATCTATTATCCCAAGTGAGTCCGGTGGCTTTATGGGGATCATTGTAGCAATAACTGGTATGCCTTTAAGTTTGTTGTTCACTCCAGATGCTTATTATTTTGGGGTGCTGCCAATCATTAGTGAAACGGCCTCTGCCTATGGAGTATTACCGGCTCATATAGGGAGTGCTGCTATTTTAGGCCAGATGACGACAGGTTTCCCTTTAAGCCCTTTAACCGCTTCAACATTCCTATTAATCGGATTAGCAGGAGTCGAATTGGCGGATCATCAGAAATTTGTTTTTAAATGGGCATTTGGCACGACAATCGTCATGACAGTTGTTGCAGTGATTACAGGGGTTATCATCTAAGTAATTATCAAAAGTAATTGAACATTTAAAGCGAATTAATTAAAACAGGACCGTCTCCTACGAACGATCCTGTTTTTGCTATATAAAAGCTCTTCATATTCTTCCTTGTCAATTGTATGAACGCAGTCCAATGGTATCTTTTAGAAGAATGTTAAGATTTTTGGAGGCTTTTGGTTGGATCATTCGATTTTAAAAAAGCTGCCTGCTTCAGGACTGCCTTGTGAATAAATGATTACAAAGTAAATGCTTATAAAGAGTATTTTACCGGCCATTCATTATTGGCCGTAATTCTTCTCTTCTGCCATCGCATCCGCTTTGGTTGCATGCACAGTGCCGAAAGCATGATGAGGAGGGGCATAAATTGTGTAAAGCTTTAATGGTACGGGACCTGTATTCGTAACATTATGCCAGGTTCCTGCAGGCACAACGATAGCTGAATTAACAGAGACGTTTCGTACGAAGTTTAAAAAATCTTTCCTTTCTCCCATTTGCACAAGTCCTTGGCCTTGCTCAATATATAGAAATTGATCGGTGTCTGGATGGATTTCTAATCCGATATCATCCCCGACATTGATGCTCATTAAAGTTACCTGCAAATGTTTTCCTGTCCATAGCGCCGTCCGATAGGTGTCGTTTTGCCTTGCAGCCGCCATCATGTTTACAACAAAAGGCTTTGCCCCATAGTCATGTAGAGGGATGGAAGCAAATCCAGCATCTTGCCACGGTTGCCCCCAATAAACCGGATGCAGCTGGGAATAGTTCATTGGCATAGGGAAGTAGTAAGGGGATACGTTAGAAGAATAATAAATGGCTCTCAATCCTTTCCTCGATCTTTATCTCTTTACTCTATGCATTATAGTAAAGGAATATTTGTCTGTTTAAATTAGCGATGTATGGATCATTGATTCAATCATTATTCTATGTTTCTTTCTAGTAAAGGGGGAGGGGGTATGACGATGGAGATTAGAATGATTCAACAAAGGGATTATGAAGACTTGGTAGGTTTGATGGAAGATTTGGGGTATCCTACAACGATTGAAGATCTATCCAAACGATTTGATGTGCTTCAAGAGCATGCTGATTATGAAGCATTGGTAGCAGTTAAAGATGGAAGAGTCGTGGGGTTTGCAGGTCTTTGTAAAGCATTGGCTTTTGAATTCACAGGAGTTTATGTCCGGATCATAGCTTTTGTTGTGAATTCAAACAATCGAAAACAAGGGATTGGCATGGAACTGTTGAAAGAATGTGAGCAATGGGCGATTCAGCAAGGGGCTGATACTATTGTTTTAAACAGCGGAAACCGGGAAGAAAGGCAAGCTGCGCATGCATTTTATATAGCTAATGGGTTTGTAGGAAAGAGTACAGGTTTCGTTAAGAAAATATAGTGGGAAGCTATCAGAGGACTGAACGGCTTCTGGTAGCTTGGCTCGTTCAGTCCTTCACTAACTTTAGGATTTCTATAATAGGATTGTCGTTGAATAGACGAAGAATTTTGCAAATAGATGGTTGTTTATTCATTGTTGAATGACCATCAAAGGAAACATGGTTTTACAGCAGAATGTTTATTGAAAACGTTTATGACCTCCCGACAGTTTGCTGTGCGCCTATTTACTTTCGCCATACATCAGCAGCCTTTTGAACAATCTCCGACTCAAGTTTTCAATCCTCATGGCATTCTCGGTGGATCCTTTATACACGGATGAAGCATCTATTTCAATGGAAAGCCTGATATAAATGAATCAGTGAAAATCAAAAATAGTTGAAATTGATAATCGTTATCAATTAGAATAAGTTCATATGGGAAGTTTTAAGACGAATCGAACTTTAAATTGTTATGTAGTTATGATGGCATTGAAAATAGATGAACCTGGAGAGTGTGCATATGCGGGAAGTTTTTGATGTGACGATCATTGGCGGCGGACCGGCGGGACTTTATTCTGCGTTTTACAGCGGGCTACGAGAAATGAAAACGAAAATTATCGAATATCAACCGCAATTAGGCGGTAAAGTTCACATATATCCCGAGAAAATTATTTGGGATATTGGCGGGCAGACCCCCATTTCAGGAGAACAGATCGTTAAACAGCTTGTTGCACAAGGGTTGACGTTCGATCCGACAGTTGTGTTAAACGAAAAAGTGGAGTCGATCAGTAAGGACGGGGACGGCTTATTTGTTTTGCAGGGCGGGTCGGGAGAAAAGCATTATTCAAAAACGGTCATTGTTGCAATTGGCGGGGGCATATTGAAACCTCAAAAATTAAATATCGAAGGTGCAGAACGATATGAGCTCTCCAATCTTCACTATACGATTAAGTCGTTACTCTATTTCAAAGGGAAGACTGTAATTATTTCAGGAGGGGGCAATACCGCTATTGATTGGGCGAATGAATTAGAACCAATTGCGGAAAAAGTGTATGTAACGTATCGAAAAGATAAAATGAAGGGACATGAAGCCAATGCGACTCAACTAATGGATAGCTCTGCTATTTGTCTTTCGAATACGTCCATTACAAAGTTGATTGCTAGCGATGATCATGAAGTGATTGAAAAAGTGGAACTGACAAATCACGAAACTGGAGAGATTGTTCAATTGCCGATTGATGAGGTCATAATCAATCATGGATTCGAGCAAGATGCTTCGTTGTTCCAAAACAGCCAGTTACCCGTTGAATTGAAGGATGATTATTACATCGCGGGAAACGCTCTAAGTGAATCTTCCATCGAGGGCTTATACGCTGCAGGAGACATTATTCGCTATGAAGGAAAAGTCCAATTAATTGCGGGCGCATTTCAAGATGCCGCAAACGCTGTGAACCGAGCAAAACTGTTTATCGAACCGGAAGCAAATGGCTTTGGGATGGTCTCTTCGCATAACGAGCTGTTTAAGGACCGTAATAAGGAAATAGTGAAGCAGATGGTTCAGTAATCACGTCACGGTTTTAGTATGGAATAATAAGGTTAATTGCAATAGATCATGCTTACGTAGATCTTTTGATATACATTTACAGTTTTATTATAGGCGGGATGTCTAACGATAGAAGTTGGATTGTATTCAAAATGTCTCATGAAATTCAATAGTTTGCTCATCGTCTTCTATCTGTCTGATAGGTAGTAGATATTTTAATCTATAAATTATTATGATACACTGTAATAAGGCAATCATTGATACAGAAAAGGTGTGTTCATAAGGTCATGTCTTGGCTGTAGTGACGCAGGTTCGTTCACATCCTTTCTGCAATTTCATATATAAGGATGGTAAAAATGAGCAACAGAGATACGAAAACAGAAGTCATCTTAATTGGTGCAGGAATTATGAGCGCTACATTAGGTACAATTCTAAAGGAATTAGCGCCCGATTGGAAGATTACGGTATTCGAGACGCTCGCAGAAGCTGGTGAAGAAAGTTCCAATGAATGGAATAATGCCGGTACAGGGCACTCTGCATTATGTGAATTAAACTACACACCTGAAAAGCCTGACGGTTCGATTGATATTAAGAAAGCGATTAATATTAACGAACAGTTTCAGCTTTCCAGACAGTTTTGGTCCTATCTTGTAAACAGTAACTTGATTCAAAATCCACAAGATTTTATTATGCCGATTCCTCATATGAGTTTAGTTGAAGGGGAAGAAAACGTCACATATTTGAAAAAGCGTTTTGAAGCGCTGAAAGATAACCCACTGTTTAAAGGGATGGAATTTTCTTCTGATCCTGAAAAACTGAAAGAATGGATTCCATTGATTATGGAAGGCCGTACGTCCACTGCACCATTGGCTGCAACGAAAATTGATTCGGGCACAGACGTTAACTTCGGTGCATTGACTCGCATGTTGTTCGAGCATTTAAAGAGCCAAGGCGTAGAAATCCATTACGGTCATCGTGTAAAAGATATTAAGCGTGCTGGAGACGGCACTTGGGAATTGAAGGTTCGCAATGAAAATAGCGGTGAAACGGATCGTCATACTGCAAAATTTGTGTTTATCGGCGCAGGTGGCGGCAGCTTGCCTTTATTGCAAAAGACAGGTATTCCTGAGTCGAAGCATATTGGCGGCTTCCCTGTAAGCGGTCTATTCCTTGTGTGTAAAAACCAGGAAATCGTTGAGAAGCACCATGCAAAAGTATACGGTAAAGCGAAGGTCGGTGCTCCGCCAATGTCGGTTCCGCATCTTGATACAAGATATATTGACAATAAAAAGGCGTTGCTGTTTGGACCATTTGCCGGATTCTCACCTAAATTCCTAAAAACAGGCTCTAATTTTGATTTGATCGGTTCTGTAAAACCGAACAATGTCTTCACGATGTTAGCAGCTGGCGCGAAGGAAATGTCATTGACGAAATATCTGATCCAGCAAGTTATGTTATCGAATGAGAAGCGTGTAGAGGAACTACGCGAATTTATTCCAGAAGCAAAACTTGAAGACTGGGATATCGTTGTAGCCGGCCAACGTGTACAAGTTATAAAAGATACGGAAGCGGGCGGTAAAGGAACGTTGCAATTCGGAACTGAAGTCGTCAGCGCGGCGGACGGTTCAATTGCTGCATTATTAGGTGCATCTCCAGGAGCATCTACTGCAGTGCATGTCATGTTGGAAGTTATAAAAAAATGCTTCCCGCAACAGCTAAAAGATTGGGAGCCGAAAATTAAAGAAATGATTCCATCATACGGCATTTCTTTAGTAGAAAACGAGGCGTTGTTCCATGACCTTTTCGAGTCTACTGCACAAACACTTGGCTTAAGTGAAAAGTCACAAGCCGAAGAAGAGTCCTCAAATGTAGAGACTACCAACACAGAATCTTCATCTATGAATGAGGAAGTAGTAGAAAACGTATAACCTACTGAATGAATTATAGAACCTTCAATCTTTGGATTGAAGGTTTCAGACTGTAGACAAAGTATCTTTTTACTTTGTCTACAGTCCTTTTAAGGTTTGTAGTCATGAGATAGGTGTTTGCCCAGCTTGGCTTGAAAACGCTTGTCAGACAAGGCGCGAAGTCGAGCGAAGACCCGAATAGAACTTAAGTTCATGAGGGGACGAGCGAGACGAGCAACGCAGTATGCGAGCGTTTGTCAACAAGCTGGAACCTTCAATCTTTGGATTGAAGGTTCTTTTTCGTTTATAAGAACGATTTTCATTTTTTTCGAATAATAAAAGCCGCATGACGACCGCATTGTTTATCTTCCCGATAAGAAAAACCGTCAGGGCTTTTAAATGTGCAAGTTCGATCCAGTACGATCTGTTCTGATGGAATACCCGACAATTCGCATTGTCTCTTCACGACGAGCTGATTATCGATATGATATTTGCCGGTTTGTTCATTGTAGTACATAAATTCCTCTGCATAGCCCAAGCTTTTGAATCGCAAAAACACATCTTCATCGACCTCAAATTTTTCTTGGCTTAATGCAGCACCAATTTGCACTTTGATGTTCGTCATGTTGCATCCTTCGTTTTGGTGTAAGTGTGCAAATAACTTTATCGTAATTTCTTTTACAGTGCCTTGCCATCCGGAATGGATAACGCCGATCAAGCCATTTGTTTCATCATGAAAAATGACAGGCACGCAGTCCGCAGTAAAGCCTACAAGCATAATACCGGGTTCAAAAGTGTAAAGTGCATCTGTATTTGCAATGGCTGTATTTTGCTGTTTAGATCCTCGCCCCTTGTCATTTGCAACCACCCGGTGAAAGTTGGCGCTATGGGTTTGATTGGCACAGACAAAATCTTGCAAACTGCAGCCGACAAGAGCAGAAAGCTTCTGTCTATTTTGGAGGACAGCCTCAGGATTTTTACATACGTGAAGTGCCATATTGTTGAACTCAGGCTCTTTTATATCTTTCATCGACATACCCGCTATGTAATTGTCATTTTGTAAGAAGATTTTCGTTTTCATAGTATCCCCGTTTCTATATTTCGATTATGATAAAAATAGAGGTTTTTCACAAAATATAACATATCTGAGGTGATGCTGCATGTTTCAAACGATAAAGAATGCCCAGGAATACTGGCTTGTCGATCAAGTAAAGAAGGAAGATGCAACTGAGGCTGACTACGAGAGAGCGTTTGACCAGCTGTTAGAGGAATGGCGTGAGCGGAAAGTGGGCTATTTGTCTTTGCTTATGGATGAAGCGCATGATGCTTATTTGATGGACAAAGGGTTCCGAAAAATATCTTCAATCGTTGAATATACACGAAAATTAAATGAGCTTCCCGAAAAAGCTTTAGGCATAACATCTGTGGCACTGTCGGCTAGTGACATGGACGATACAGCTTTTGCGGAGCTATATGAGCAATGCAGAAGTGGAACTGCGAATAAAAATCAATTGTTCACGATTGAACAGACGATGGCTTCTTTTGAATTGGAGTTAGGGAAACAGTGGCGCAATCATTGTTTCATATTCTATAAAGAAAATGATGTCATAGGCTTGGGTATCCCCCATATCGAAGCGGGTACTGACGATGAAGGGCGTTTATTTTATTTTGGCGTTGTTCCGCAATGGCGCGGAAAAGGGTACGGTGCAATTTGCCATCGACTATCACTTGAGCGGTTAAAGGAATTTCGTGCAAAGACGTATGTAGGCAGCACAGATGTTAATAATGTGCATATGATACGGATTTTTGAACGTAATGGCTGTACATTAAGGGATCGGAAGGGAATTTATCGAATCGACAATTAGGCTTAACTTATTTTACGCTACGGAAACAAGAGGGAAAGAGTAAAGGCAGGGGGACCTTAATCAGCAATCAAGCATATTGCCCCTACCTATCTAAACCCATTATTTATTTTTGAAAGAACGGATAGCGAAATAAATAAGTGATCCTATAGTGATTCCGATGAATATCGGCAAGAAACCAATCCCTAAAGATGCTGCTTTTCCTAAGGCTACTTGAACGGTTTTAAAATGTAAATATGTGAAAAAGAGTACGCATTCATTTTTCAACACATTGAGCAACAGCATCGAATTTTTATATTGGAATTCGATGTTGTTTTCATTTAAATTCATATAGTTATGCCACTCAGGATGCCGTTCCATGAAAGCCATGAAAGCAAATAGAAACAATGCAATGACTGGCAAAAGGATGAGTTCCCATTTGGATCCCCAACGATCCACCTCACCTGCGCCATTATAGTGCCCTGGCACTTCGTCAGGCAATTGTCCCCACATGAAAATTAAGTAAATGATCCCCGCAAGGTAGGCAAGTAAGGTGACGGTGTCAAACCCTTTTGCAAACCGGCTACGCTTGATAGTCATCATAGGTCGATTGTTCATTTCATATCACTCCTAAGGTACACATTCTTGTACGAATGATAAGGCGTAAAGTTTCGTAGGTTTGGCATTAGGTCATAAATGGCGCATAGTTCTATCCAAAAGGTTCGATCTATTTTCAATTCAAAAACGGATGAAGAAACAAAGTACGTTCCTTCATCCAATCGTTTAATTGACTATCCTTTTGTCATCGATGCTCCATTTATAATGAGTGGGGACTCATGAACGTCTTTTTTAGTTTCCATCACTTCAGATTCAATTGTTTTCCCTAACATATAGTATTCCGTCTCTTCTTGCGTCAAGCTGTTATATCGTTTTTTCATTGCCATATAGAAGATTCCTCCACCGATTCCCCAGCATAGCAGTAAAATATAAGATGGTGCTGAAAGGGCAGCTGGTGAAACAGGGATGAGTAGAAGCAATAAGAAAGCAATGCTTGCAATAATGCCAATCAATGATAAAGCTTTTTTCACCGGCGCAACTTCTCTTCCCGCAGGCTCTGCTTTCCACGCCAAAACTTTAAAGGCTGCGAGACAGGTGAATAAATAAGCGACAGATACGCCAGTTGACGACATGTCGACTATCCAAGTGAGTGCTTGGCGACCAAACCAAGGCATCGGTAATGTAATGAGTGCAACGAACCAAATGCCCCAAATCGGAGTTTTCTTCTTTTTTTCGATTTTACGGAACAGATTTGGCAAAGCACGGGCACGAGCCATTGAAAACAACAGACGGCTCGATGACATATAAAACCCATTTAACCCGGTAAAGATCCCCATAATAATGGCAATTGACATAATTACAAGACCAACTCGTCCCAACGATAAGAATACAATATCGCCTGTCGGCCAAAGATTGCTGTTCCCTGCCATTTCAGGGAATGTCCATGAAGTAAGGCCAATCATAATTGCATAAATAAGAAACGAAGTGAACAATGAAGCAACAATAAGCATTGTCGCTTTTCTTGGCGAAAATCTGAATTCCTCAGCAGCTTGGGGAACATTGTCAAATCCGACATAAGCCCATGGCGCGATTGCCACAATAACAAGAATGGAAGTGAGAATAGATTGCTTTCCACTAAAGTAAGGCTTGATGTTCTCCAATGGCTGCTCAGCAAATCCAAATGTAAATAATCCTAATAGGACGACTCCGCCGACTAATAGCACACTGAAATAAAACTGGATTCTTCCGGATATGTTTGCTCCTGTCGTGTTAATGAACGCAAAAAGCAAAATGAGAAATGACGCGATAAGCACTTCTGGCATATAAACGTCCCAACCAGCGATCGTATATAAATAATGCGTTTTCATTAACCCTGGCATTAAAAACTTTAAAAGCAATGTAAAAGCCGAGGCATTTAGTGCAACGATTGAAATATATCCTAAAGATAGAAACCATCCACAAATAAAAGCCCACACCTTTCCCGCTGCAATAAAAGCATATGTAAAACCGCCCCCTGATACCGGGAATTTTTTAATCATAACACCATAGCTTGAAGCAATAACCATCATGAGGAGTGCACCGATTAAAAGCCCGATTATCGCGCCTAAAGGACCAGAATCTTTAATCCAGTCACCGGGTAAAATGAAAGCGCCCCAGCCAACGGACGAACCTAACGCAATTGCAAACACCCAAGATGGTTTTAACGTCTTTTGTAACTTTCTCCTTCGAACTACATCAGTACGATCCATAAAACTTTGCCCCCTAAATTGCTGATGGGTTTCCATTCCCTATTTTGAGATAATGAAACTATGAAAAATAGTATGGGAAGGTTCGCATAAAATTAGGCAGTCCAAACGGATACCCAAATAAGAATGAAAAGTGAAGTAAAAAAACGACTCAGGCATGGGCCGGAGTCGTCTTTTACAATTATTTTGTATAGTTATCAAAATATCCTTGAATGAACACGATAGGTGTTCCTTTATCTCCGCTGCCGGAAGTTAGATCGGATAAAGAACCGATTAGGTCAGTCAGTTTCCGAGGCGTTGTGCCTTGTGCTTCCATAGAACCAACCAGATCTTCTTCTTTGTTTTCGATGAACTCATTAATCGCTTTTTTCAAATCATCACCGCGCAAGTCGGCAAAGTTGTTGTCCGCGAGATATTTCAATTTGATTTCGTTTGGCGTACCATTTAGGCCTGCTGTATAAGCTGGAGAGACGACAGGGTCTGCCAACTCCCAAATCTTTCCGACAGGGTCTTTGAAGGCACCGTCGCCGTATATCATCACTTCGACAGTTTTGCCTGTTTTCTCTTTTAGCATTGCTTGAATTGCGTCTACGACAGGTTGGCAGTCGCGAGGGAATAATTTTACGCTATCTTCCGTCGCTTTGTTGGAGCCTAATAGACCATAAGCTTCGTTATAACCGCTGCCTTCAATTGATTCAGAAAGGATGTTATCCAAGCTGTAAATTTTTTCGCCGCCATTCGCTTTCAAAATACGCTTCGTTCTGAAGCGAGAATGAATGTCGCATGTAAGTACGTTTTTTGTATAATCAAGAATCGTTTTTGCGTTATTTGAGAAGATTACTTCACACTCTACGCCGTATTCTTCCACAATTGATTTATAGTAGTCGATGTAGTCTACACCAGTAAATGTATGTTTATTGTAACCGAAAAGGTCACGGAATTGTTGTTCTGTCAATACGTCTGTCCATGGGTTTACGCCTTTTTCGTCAAGCGTATCGATGTCGACTAAATGATTGCCGACTTCATCGGAGGGGTAACTTAGCATCAATACAATTTTCTTTGCTGCACCCTTTGCAATGCCTCGCAAACAAATTGCAAAACGGTTTCGGCTCAAAATCGGGAATATGACACCGATTGTTTCTTCGCCATACTTTGTTGCTACATCTTTTGCAATATGATCGATCGTCGCGTAATTTCCTTGCGCACGGGCGACGATGGATTCAGTAATGGTGACAATATCTCTGTCCTGAATGTTGATCCCTTCAACTTCCGACGCTTTTAGCACACTATCTACAACAATCTCTTCGATGTTGTCCCCTTTATTAATGATGGGGCAGCGAAGTCCTCTGACAACAGTTCCCACTACTCTTTCCAATGTGATCGCTCCTTATCGCGTTTCAAAAAATTTTATCGTCAATCTACTTGTACTATACAACGGTGAGTGATATAAGTAAAATTAATACTTCTAATAATGGGCATAAGGGGTGTTTATATGGTTAGTAAATTAGATCTGTACCGTGTTTTTAGTATTGTCGGTAAAAATGAGAGCTTCTCTGGCGCTGCTAGAGAGCTTTATATGACGCAACCGGCAGTCAGCCAATCGATTATGCAATTGGAGGCTGAATTGGATACGCGCCTCTTTAACCGAACACCAAAAGGAGTTACGTTGACGATGGAAGGAAGCCTTCTGTTGGAGTATGTTAATTCGGCCATTAATTTAATCGGCATCGGTGAAGAAAAGATTGCCGAATTTAAAAATTTGACGACAGGCGAACTTAGAATTGGGGTAGGAGATACCATTTCGAAGTATTTTCTACTCCCTAATTTGGAAACTTTCCGAAATAAATATCCGAATATTAAACTAAAGATTATCAATGGAACGACCGATGAAATAATAACGGCTCTAAAATCTGGCCATGCGGATATTGCGATTTGCAATTTGCCAATTCAAGATACGACAATCGTGGCAAGGCCATGTTTAACGGTTCATGATATATTTGTTTATGGTGAAAAATATAACAAATTATTGTCGAAGCCGATTGGTTTCAATGAGCTGTCGAAACTACCGCTCATTTTCTTAGAGCCGAAATCCAATTCACGCAAGTATGTAGAAGATTATTTTTTATCGAAAGGCATTCAAATCTCTCCTGAATTTGAATTGGGATCTCATGATTTATGCATTGAATTTGCAAGGATCAACATGGGCATTGCATGCGTCACACGTGAATTTTCACAAGACTACATGAATAAAGGAATTTTGCGGGAAGTTCAATTGACGGAAGATATTCCGGCAAGAAGCATTGGCATCTGCGTATTGAAAAGCGTGCCACTATCGCCAGCTACAACGAAATTTGTAGAAATAATAGAAGACAAATAAGGGGGATCATTATGTTTTCATTCAAAATGAGCAGTACATCTGAACTACGATTACTAGAGCCTCGGCATGCGCAGGAATTGTTTGAGCTGACTGACGGCTCACGGGATAGTTTACGGGAATGGTTGCCATGGGTAGACTTCACTCGGACAGTTGAAGACTCGAAAGGCTTTATTGACAGTACGTTAAAGCAGTTTTCCAATCATAACGGCTTTCAGGCAGGCATTTGGCTTGAAGGAAAATTGGCGGGTGTTGTTGGGTTGCACGGGATTAATTGGGCAAATCGATCAACATCAATCGGTTATTGGTTAGGCAAGGAGTTTGAAGGAAAAGGATTAATGACAAAAGCTTGCGAAGCTGTCATCACCCACTGTTTTGAGGAGCTTCAACTCAATCGTATAGAAATCCGGGCGGCGACTGAAAATAATAGAAGTATGGCAATACCAAAAAGGTTAGGCTTCACATTAGAAGGCTGCTTAAAGCAAGCTGAGTGGCTCCATGACAAGTTTGTTGACCACTATGTTTTTGGGCTTGTGAAAGAAGACTGGAAGAAAGAAATGTAAAGGATAGAAGCAGTCCTAAACAATCGAGGATTAGTAGGACTGCTTATCTCTCGTGGGAATTAAAATGGTTGCGATCTGTGTACTTTAGGACTTTCCTTTTCATTCACGATATGTCGCATATGAGTCCGTTCTTATAGCGACAAAGTCGATTTACATCCGGCCGGATTTGAAAATTGAGTAAATGAGATATAAAAATAGTAAACTGGCAATGATAGATCCAGCTTCGATGATAGGCAATCGCCAAAGCATATTCGTTTCGCCTGAAATGGAAGCACCTACGATCAAGCCAACCATGAGAATGCTGAATGATAGTAAAATGATGCTGAATGATAGTCGGTTACTTACTTGATCGAGCCTTCGCAAAATCATTTGCACTTGTGGAATATGAATGTTCATTTGCAAATTCCCTTTTCGGATCAACGTTGATAGTTCTTTCAAATCCTTTGGGAAATCTGTAAGAATTTCAATATTTTCTTTCCAATGCAAAAGTGATTTGCGCAAAACATTTTTCGGGCTATATCGCTCCATTATTAATTTTTTGCCAAAAGGTTCAACAGCACTCATAATGCTGAATCCGGGTGCCAATTTTGTAATGAACCCTTCGAGCGTCAGGATCGATTTCCCTAAAATCGTAATTTCCGTAGGAATTTGAATGCGATGTCTATAAGCTATCCGAAACAAATCAAGGAAAAACGCCCCCGGTTTGATTTCTTCAAATGGAACATTATAATATTTCGATTGCAGATGGTCGACATCTTTTTTGAATGTCATCATATCTGTGTCGTCTGATAGAATGCCCATAGCGTCCAATGTTTTGATCATATTTTCAGTGTTGCCTTTCCTCAATTGGATGATGAGCGTAGCGAAATGATATTTCATATCATCATCAAGCCGGCCGACCATGCCAAAATCGAGATAAGAGATGACGTTGTTTGGCAATACAAAAATATTGCCTGGATGCGGATCTCCATGGAAGAAGCCGGCCATCAATATTTGATCTAACATGGAGTGGACGATTCGCTCCGCAATCCGTTCACGATCATAACCTTCTGCATCCAGCCTCTCTAAATCATTCACTTTCACTCCGTGAATCAATTCAGTAGTCAACACTTTAGAAGTCGACAAATCCCAAAAGATACTTGGGATATGGACTGTCGGCACGCCCTCGAATTGTTTGGCAATCCGCTCTCCACTGCGCGCTTCCACTCGATAATCCAACTCATCCCGCAATGATCTTGCAAACTCATCAACCATATCTTGCAGACGGTATGCCTCTGCCCAATCCATATTGTCCTCTAAAAAGCGGGCTAAATCGGACAGGATCGTTAAATCTTTATTGACTACGTGATAAATGTTCGGCCGCTGCACTTTCACAGCTACTTTCTCACCTGAAGAAAGGCGAGCAGCATGGACTTGGCCGATTGACGCCGTAGCAATCGGTTCCTTCTCAAATTCAGTAAAAAGTGAGTCGATTGGCATTTCCAATTCAGTTTCTATAATTTCTTTCACTTGTTCAAAAGGAAAAGGGGCAACGTGGTCTTGTAATTTCTCGAGTTCGTCCGCAATTTCAAAAGGAACTAAATCACGCCTAGAGCTGGCGATCTGTCCTAATTTAATGAATGTCGGACCTAACTCCTGTAAGGTAAGGCGCAGTTTCACACCGATATCTTGCATATTCATTACTGCTCCGTCCTTCTTAGAAGAAGTACGATCCGTAATGCCTAAACGAAAAAGAATATGGCTAAAACCATTTTTCAGAAAAGCATTCATAATTTCCCGATAACGTTTCGTATGTCTAAATCTGTTCTGCAGCAATCCGATCCCCCCAATCATTCATCTTTCTTTACCCGTTTTGCAGTATTTTAGATGCTATATTTGATTAAGTATGCAACGATACATTGAAATGGTGCAGGTAATATCAGTTTATCATGAGTTATATAAAGGAGTGTGCATGAATGATAGTAAAATTAAAACGTGCTTATGAAAGAGCATCCGAGGAAGATGGTGTACGTGTGCTCGTCGATCGTGTATGGCCGCGTGGAGTTTCAAAAGAGGAGATAAGGATCGATCACTGGATGAAGGAAATTGCTCCATCAATCGAGTTGAGAAAATGGTTTAGCCATGATCCCGGCAAGTTTGATGAATTTGTGCATAACTATAAAAAAGAGTTGTCTGCAGGCAAGCAGCAGGAGCAATTGAAAAAACTACAGGGCATTGTAGAGGAGAACCGCTGTGTAACGCTCGTATACGGAGCGAAAGATGAAAAATACAACCAAGCTATCGTTTTAAAAGAACTATTGGACGAGCAATGGACGTGAAATCATTGCTCAATCGTTTAATCATGCATTCTCCATATAAATTGTCTCAGCTATCAACGTAAAAACCGGTCCCTTATCGGAACCGATCCAGACTGTAGACAAAGTATCTTTTTACTTTGTCTACAGTCCTTTTAAGGTTTGTAGTCATGAGATAGGTGTTTGCCCAGCTTGACTTGAAAACGCTTGTCAGACAAGGCGCGAAGTCGAGCGAAGACCCGAATAGAACTTAGGTTCATGAGGGGACGAGCGAGACGAGCAACGCAGTATGCGAGCGTTTGTCAACAAGCTGAACCGGTTCCTTATCGGAACCGATCTTCATAATTAATAAACTTTATCGCCATTAAAGATAGAGTTTTTCACGATAACGTAATCGACTGTACGAATAGCGTCCAATTTTGTGCCGCCCGCATAAGAGATGGACGATTGCAAGTCTTGTTGCATTTCAGTTAATGTGTCTTGGAGCTTGCCTTTGTATTCAACATACATTTTTTTGCCTTCGACGTTTTTCTTTTCGCCCTTTTGAAATTCAGAAGCTGAGCCGAAGTATTCTTTATATAATTTGCCATCCTTCTCAACTGTTTTGCCAGGTGATTCTTCGTGTCCTGCGAAGAGGGAGCCAATCATTACCATGGTCGCGCCAAAGCGTACTGATTTAGCAATATCGCCATGTGTACGGATGCCGCCATCCGCGATAATCGGTTTAGTGGCGGCCTTTGCACACCAGCGTAATGCGGCTAATTGCCATCCGCCTGTACCAAAGCCTGTTTTAATTTTTGTAATGCAAACTTTGCCTGGTCCGATACCGACTTTTGTAGCGTCCGCACCTGCATTTTCAAGCTCGCGCACTGCTTCTGGAGTCCCTACATTACCTGCGATAACGAATGTTTCAGGCAAATGCTGTTTAATATGCTGAATCATACGAATGACTGCGTTGGAATGCCCATGGGCAATGTCGATCGTAATATAGTCTGGAACTAACCGATCTGCTGCCAACTTCTCAACGAAATCGTATTCTTCCTCTTTAACACCTACGCTAATCGAAGCGATCAACCCACGTGCGTGCATATCTTTAATGAATTGTACTCTTGTTTCAGGATTAAAACGGTGCATTACATAAAAATATCCTTTTTCAGCCAATTGGACTGAAATCGTTTCGTCTATAATTGTTTGCATATTTGCAGGCACGACAGGCAAGACGAACGTATGCTTACCTAAAGTGACAGAAGTATCACACTCAGAACGGCTATTAACAATACATTTTGCGGGAATCAATTGAATATCTTCATAGTCAAAAACTGTATCCATGAAAGTCACTCCTAAATACGAATGTTTTTAAGTTAAGTATCATGATTGTTCGTACTTATGTAATGTACTCTATTTTTAGAAGTACGTCAAGCATCATTCAGGTGAAAAACATACATTGATATAAAATTAACCAATATTGTTCGGCTTTTGTAGGGAAGCATTCACACATAGCAGTAATTGGACAAGGGGGATAAATACGGTAATAAGGGAAGCTAACGTAAGAAGATTGAGATTTGGCATGTGGTCGTGAGACATCCTGATGATTTATAGTTTTTTATTGATTAAAGGGAACATATGTTTTATTATTGAGATATGGAGGTGGGAAGATGGTCGCTCTGCTTAAGGAAGAGAGAGAAGGGTACGAGATGCACAAAGATGCTATTGAGGCTGCCTTCAAGGAAGGTATAGTTTCAGGTGCTCGGCAAGAAAAGATGTTGACAGTAATGACGATGCACGGGCTTTCGATATCTATAGAAACGATTGCATTATGTACACGATTGACTGTCGATGAAGTGAAAGAAATTCTTACAAAAAACTGGCAATAAAAATGCTGGACTCGGGACCGACGGCACAAAAAGCCATCGTTGCTTTGAGTCCAGCAAATATTCCAATAGATAGAGTCTCGTCACTCGTTTCCGTATTCCAACTGCTTTTCAATTTTGCCGTCCTTTCCGTGAATATAGACCATCGTTCCAGACTGTTCGGCCAATTTCTTTGCTTCGTCAATTGCCTCTTCCTGTGATTTAGCTGTACAAGATAGTTGATCATCGCCTTCTCGTCTGACAGCCCAGCCTTCTTCGTCATGAGGTACGACATGGTATCTTGCATCTTCTGTTCCTGCTCGATCTTCAAAATATTCATCTTGTTCTCGTCGATTTTCTTTCGTCAAATTCATCTACCCTCTTTCTATTAAGTTGTAGTTTTCCTTCCCTTTTTCATTAAACTCAAACGCTTTTACTTATTATGCAAACTTCTCTGCCTGAAAGACGTCAGTATTGTAAAATAGGATGTAGTGCAATAGAAGGGAGCAATCGAATGAGATTTATTAAATTCTTAATTGGCGTCGTCATTTTTATAGGGCTGATTGGGTTTGGTGTATATTATTTCGGTACAAAAATACTTGCAGATCAAGTTATGGATAAAGTGGAAGTTGAATTAGAAGCCAGTGGACAAATGGAAGCGATAAAGCAGGAAGTGCAAAACAATCCTGAAGTTAAGAAATTCCTTGAGGAAGGAAAAAGTGTAGATGAGGCGAAGCTTCCTTTTAAAACAAAAGATGAAGCTATGCGAGTGCTACTTAAAAAATTCAGTTTAAGTGAGTTGAATGATATACAAATAAAAGTAAGAAGCGGCATGACTACAGAAGAACAGCAACAGCTATTTGCTGATTTGCAAAGCAGGCTGACAGAAGATGAGATGACCGCTCTGAAATTATTGGCGTACAAGGAATTGTACGAATAAAAAATAGTGTAGGAAAAGACCAGGGCCATGATACAGGCACCTGGTTTTTTCGTAAGCCGAAGTGTTGGACAAAATCTTTTCATTATGATTAACTATTATAGTTAATTAACCTAACTAACTATTAGAGGTGAGGCATATCAATTCATTACAACAAAACTTTTTCAGTCAGTACGGAAAAGTTTATCGACCGTTTATTCATCAATTAAATGAAAAGCTACATAGCTATGGCTTATTTAATTCTCAATGGGCGATTCTAAGGCTGCTGTCTCAGGAGGGGCAAATGACACCAGCAGAAATTGCCAACAGACAGCAAGTGGAAAAGCCGAGCGTAACGAAAATTTTACAGCGTTTGGCGGAAATGAAGTATGTGGATGCGATGCCAGGCAAAGATAGGAGAGAGAAGCTAATCAGCTTGACCGATCATGGCAGAACGGTTGTAGAAGAAATTACCGTTCAATTGAAGCCATTATATGAGCAGTTATTAGAAGGTGTTGCGGAAAATGAAATTGAAGCAGCAATTGACGTATTGGCGCGTGTACACCAAAATCTGATGAGATAAAAGGGTGAAAGTATGGAAAGAACGAAATTATGGACGAAGGATTTTATTAATATATCAATTATCAATTTTATACTGATGTTGGCAATGTATTTACTATTAGTGACAATGGCGCCTTTTGCTGTTGACGAATTCGGAGCATCAACGAGTATGGCTGGACTTGTTTCCGGCATATTCATCATCGGAACATTAATTGCACGGATTGTTACTGGCGGGTTAATCAACAAAATTGGCAGCAAAAAAATATTGTTTATTGGACTAATTGTTTCTACGCTTTCGACAGCATTATATTTTGGTGCAGTGAACATGCCGTTGCTGCTTGCAAACCGTCTCATCCATGGTATTGGTTTAGGGATTGCTTCAACGGCGACGGGAACGATGATCGCTCAGATTATTCCGCCATCAAGAAGAGGTGAGGGAATCGGGTATTTTAGTATGAGTACAGTGTTGGCGACTGCAATTGGACCTTTTTTAGGCATTTTCATAAGTCAGCATTACCCGTTCAATAGATTATTCATTCTTTGTCTTGTTTTGAGCATAGCAACGATCGCAATGTTTTTCTTTGTAAAAGAAATAGAGCGCAAAACAGTAGAACAGAAAGCTGAAGTTGCAAAAAAACGGATGGGCCTATCGGATTTCTTTGAAAAAAGAGCAATTCCAATTTCAATCATTACGTTATTTGTTGCCCTATCCTATTCTGGGGTCTTATCGTTCATGTCCTTTTATGCAAATGAGTTAGGCGTTGTTCAAGCCGCAAGTTTCTTCTTTCTTGTCTATGCAATTGTCGTCCTGTTATCCAGACCGTTTTCCGGTCGTTTATTGGATGAGAAAGGGGCAAGATTCGTTGTCATTCCATCGCTCGCATTTTTTACGATCGGCATGGTTCTATTAAGCCAAGTCCATGGCGGATTGATGTTGCTGCTATCGGGAGCAGTGATTGGGCTCGGTTATGGCAACTTCCAATCGATCGCCCAAGCGGTTGCGCTGAAAGGGATAGAAGTCGAGCGGATTGGCATAGCCACATCCACTTTTTATATCTTTTTAGACTTTGGCTTAGGATTCGGACCATATTTTTTAGGTTTTTTAATACCGAGTATCGGCTATCACGGAATGTATGAACTATTGGCGATTGTCATCTTGCTTTCGCTAGTCAGCTTCATTTTCATGTCACGGCGCAAGGACAAGTCAGTAGAAAAAGCAATATAAAAAAAGCGAAGGAAGATAGGTTTCCTTCGCTCTTTTTACATACTTACAATTTACCCCACTTTAACTTCACTCATTAAAGCATGTGTATTGTCCTCGCTATCTTTGAAGAATGCCATCCATGTTTCCGTATCTCCCATTTTAGCTACGATATGTGGCTTATCGATAAATGAAACGCCTTTACTCGTTAATTCATCGTAAGACTGCTGAATGTGTTCTACATGAAAATAAATGACAGAGCTGTGATGTGCAAATTCTTCTTTTTCCGGTAAGCTTACTAAAAGTCGGACGCCATCACATTCAAAGAAAGCCATTGTTTCTGTATTGAAGTACAAAGGAAGCTGCAGCTTGTCCTTATAAAATTCAGTTGCCCGTTCAATGTCCTTTGCCGGAACTGCAATTTGTCCGATTCGATTCATTTTCCCCAAAATTTTTCCCCCATTCATTTTATTCGAATAAAAATAATTAGAATAATCAAAGTATAGCATAACGCCTTTCTACATCGGAAGACTTAATGAAATTCCGACTGAAGATTGTTATGAAAATTTCGAATGATTGATACGATAGCAATCAATGAAAAGGGAAGGAAGGGGCTTCAAGTGTATATCTTGAAAACTATTTTGCGGAAGAAGGTATTGGTCGGATTATTGGCCTTTTTAGTCGTAACGTTGGGGTGTTACGCAATTGTAAAGTTAGATAAGGAAATTTTGCCTTATGTCGCCGTAGATGTAGCTTACGTTCAGATGGATACAGGGGATACTGCAGCTATCGATGTTGAGCAGAAAATTATTAACCCGTTAGAGCAACGGCTCAATGCAATTGAAGGTGTGGAAGAAATTGTATCTCGTGTCAGTTTAGGCAGAAGTGAATTACAAATAACATTGGAGCGGGGCCGTGGCGATGAACTTGTCAAAGATGTGGAACTGGCAGCCAATAGCATAAAGGCTGAACAGCCGGAAATTAGGGAAATGGCGGTCGGGTTGTTCAGTACAAATCAAGATTATGGTTATTTCATGGATATTACAGGATCTGATCGGAAAGCAATGACAGCTTTTGCGACTGATATTCTGAAACCGAGACTTGAGAGCTTGCAAGAAGTGAAGGATGTCCATCTAACGGGGCTATTGGAACATGAAATATCCATACGTTTCGATCAAGATAAACTGACGAAGTATGGCTTGTCGCTTCAACAAATCATTCCGATCATTGCACAGTCTGACAGAGAGGCGACACTTGGCGAGTTACAAGATGGGCAAGAGACATCATGGCTTATATGGGATACAAAATTTAAAAGCAAAGAGGATATCGAGCAAATCGAAATACCAAACGCCGATGGATCCGTTCTTTTGAAAGAGCTGTCCGAAATTTCGTTTGATCCGGTTGAGACATCTTCCTTTGTATGGAAAAACGGCTCTAACAATCTTTTATTCGTGCAAGTAGGAAGCACGTCAAATACGAATCAAATCGACTTGGCGAAAGCAGTTCGTGCAGAAGTAGAAAAAATTCGGGAAGAGGGTCTTGTAGAAGGATTTACGTTGAATGAAATGCTTGCCCAATCTGATTTTGTGCAAGACTCGATCGATGATGTTACAGGCAATATCCTTATCGGTAGCATCGTCGCAATTTGCATTCTCCTATTATTTTTACGGAACATCCGGGCGACGATTATTATCGGCATTTCGATACCAACTTCCGTGCTACTGACATTTTTGGCGATGTTCGTTTTAGGTTATAGCCTAAATATGCTGACGTTAATCGGTCTCGGCCTCGGAGTAGGTATGATGGTAGACTCTTCAATTGTCATATTAGAATCAATATATCGTCAGCGAGAGTTGGGCCTCAGCAATCGGGAGTCTGTTCTTGTAGGTACGAAGGAAGTTGCTGGGGCTGTTCTATCCTCGATGTTGACAACAATCGTCGTATTTTTGCCAATCGGTTTTATTGGCGGAGAGATGGGTTTGTTTATGGTTATATTGTCAATCGTAGTCGCGGTTACCCTCATTAGTTCTGTCGTTGTGGCATTTACGCTTATTCCGATATTGTCCGATCAGTTCCTTCGATTTAAAAAGCGCAACTATCGTGAGAACCGTTTCTTAAAAAATTATGAAAAAGTTATTTCATGGATTGTAAGGAAGAAAAGAAGGAGCGTTTTCATCATCGTGTCTTTCTTTGCATTGTTCGTTGGTTCGCTCCTGTTAGTGAACCGCGTTCCGATGACGGTAATGCCCGATATTTTCAATAGGTATACGGAGTTGCTTATTGAATTAGAGGAAGGTGTTACTTTGGATGAAAAGCAGCAGGCTATCCGTAAAGTGAATGCAGAATTAGAGAAGATTGACGATGTGGAGACCGTGTACTTGCTTGATAATGGGGATATGATCGCTGCCATTATCAATATGACGAAAGGAGAGGAGATTCAAAAAGGGCAAAAAGAAGTGAATGAAGAAATTACTTCATCTTTACGTTTGTTAGTTGATTCTACACCAATTAAAAGTGTGCAGAGTTCGTTGGAAGGATTTTCGGAAGCTCCTGTCCAAGTGCTTGTAAAAGGGGATGACTTCGAACAATTACAGCAATCAGCCGGTGCGTTTATGGAAAAAATCAAAGAGATTGAAGGCATTGTCGGCATTCGCAGTACAGCAGATTATACTTCGGCAGAAGAGAGGATCGTTCTAAAAAACAAAGCGATACGAGAAGCGGGGCTTATGAGCGATGAAGTTAGACAATTTATTGAGCAAGCGTTCATACGTATGCCTATCGGTGAAGTCCGAATCGACAAAGAGTCCGTGCCGATCATCATCGGTTGGGCAAACCAAACAGCGACGGCGCAGGAGTTGCTCAACTTGGAAATTCCAACAGAAAGTGGTAGTCAAAAGCTTTCTTCGCTTATTGAGTTGAAGACCGTACAAACGCCAAATGAAATCGCCCACTTGGATGGGGAGCGCTTCATAGCCATTTCCGGAGAGATTGAAGGAAGAGACTTAGGAGCAATTAACCGAGATGTTCAAAAAGTGATTAATGAGTTCGAGATTCCTGCTGGCTATACGTTAATGACTGGGGGGGACCTTGAGCAGCAACAGCAATTAGTGATCGAAATGTTGATGGTGATAGGTGTTGCACTTTTCCTTGTTTACCTAGTAATGGCAGTCCAATTCAATCATTTAGGACATCCGATTATTGTCATGTCCATCATTCCGATGGCAATAATAGGAGTTATTGTCGGCTTGTTCATTACACAAATGGAACTAAATCTATTGTCTGCGATGGGGATAGTTATGCTGATCGGCATCGTCTTGAACAATGCCATTTTACTCATCGATCGAACAAAGCAATTGCGTGACGAGGGGTTATCCGTAGAAGAAGCCCTAATAGAAGCAGGAAAAAACCGGATTAGGCCAATTTTCATGACAACATTGACAACGGTAGGCGGGATGCTACCGCTTGCTTTATCAACCGGCATATCAGGCAACTACCAAGGACCGTTAGCTGTTGTGTTAATTTCCGGTTTATTATTTGCGACTTTCATTACGTTATTGCTAATTCCTTCTATCTATCGAGTATTTACATTTAAAGAGAAGGTGAAACAGAAGGAAAGCTTTGCAATAGGAGTGAAAAGACAGCCCGTAGCTAGTCGATATTCACGTTCAGATCAGTAAAGCAAATCGTTGCTTCGCAATTGCATTCGTGTAAGCGCTGTTCTACACTTTTTGTAAATCAATTGCTGAAACGAGAGATGTACATGAATGAACAACAATATGACAAACAGCTCGGCATTAAGACTGCAGGAATGTTGGAGATTTCAGGCCAATCTGTGCACTACAACCGCTATGAAGCGACACCGTATGAAGCATTAACCATGTTAGGCGATAAATATGCATTGAAGCAGATTGACAGTGTAGTCGACTACGGCTGTGGGAAGGGTAGGGTCTCCTTCTATTTGCATAACCGTTTCCATTGCTCGGTGACAGGCATTGAGATGAACAGGCAACTTTATCGCAGTGCAATCGATAACTATCTTCACTACCGAAAAAAGAAGCGGGAGAAAGGCGGTTTCATTGCGTTTGAGCATTGTTTTGCTGAAAATTACGAAATTTCTTCCGAAGACAATCTATTTTATTTCTTCAACCCGTTTTCAGTTGAAATTTTTATGAATGTCGTTCGTAAGATTGTAAGCTCGGTGGAACAACATCCGCGTGATGCCGATCTTATTCTCTACTTTCCTACGATCGATTATGTAGAGTATTTGGAACGGCAGACGGTGTTTACGCTCTATAAAGAAATTAAAGTGGATCGCTTGTATGAAAAAAATGACAATGAGCGGTTTTTAATCTACCGGTTGATAGGCAAGTGACTTAGACTGCCTTCCACGTGGCAAGCGTTTTCAAGCCAAGAAAGGTAAAATTTTATCCCATGCAAACCTTCAAATGACTGTAGACAAAATAAAAAGATACTTTGTCTACAGTCTGGAACTCCGCAAATCTGCGGAGTTTTTATTTTCCGTGAAAATAAGGATTGTATATGCGCCATTCTAAAGTGATTATGCGTTTTGTGGGCAAGTTATGCATTTTTTGAATGTGATTATGCGTCGTTGAGGGTCGTTTTGCACAGTATTAATAGGTTTATGCGTTATTCTTTGATTTTATGCGTGTTGAAAGTAAATTTTCATACATAGATTTGGAGTGGAAGCTCATTTGTTTTATTTCAATAAATGCATCGCTGCTTCCGCTTCTTGCCAAGGGACTGTGTAGCCTTTGCCTTTGGCGCAAAAGATGGAGGCGGATGTATATTCGGGATCAGCATCTTTGTTATAGCCAATTTGCTCGATGATCTCATAGGTGTTGTGGCATTCGTCATAGCCGCCGAATTGCAAGGAGAGTGCACCTCTTCCATTTGTATAGGAAGTGAATGCAGTGCTATAGTGCATAAAAGTTGCTACGGGCACTCGCCCTTTGACAATCATTTTTTCACCGACTGTAACTGGTGCATCAAAGCTGCCAGATGCTTGCTGAATGTCGGAAAGCACTCTTCCGATATGGTCTATGCTGACTTTAATTGTAAAATCGTAATAAGGTTCTAACAGAACATTGTCGGCTTGTTCTAACCCTTGCCGCAACGCACGATATGTCGCTTCACGGAAGTCTCCTCCAGCTGTATGCTCATTATGCCCTCTGCCGTTCAACAATGTCACTTTCACATCAGTAAGGGCAGAGCCGGTTAATAAACCATGATGATCGCGCTCAAACAGGTGATGGCGTATAAGGTTTTGATGTCCAATCGATAGGTCGTTTGGATGGCAAATCGTTGTAAATGAAATGCCGCTGCCCCTGTCGGCAGGCTCCAATTTCAAATGGACTTCCGCATAATGCCGAAGCGGTTCGAAATGGCCGTATCCATTGACGGAAGATCGGATAGTCTCTTTATAAATAATTTTAGGATCGCCAAAAGTAATATGATAGCCGAATCGATCGAGAACAATTTGCTGCAATACCTCAAGCTGCATCAATCCCATGACGTGTACTTGAATTTCTTCTGTTTGTTTTTCCCATGTCACATGCAATGAAGGATCCTCGGCATCCAATAACTTGAAGCATGTCAGCATTTCTTTTACGTGGATGGAAGGATCGAAAATGACGGTTGACGTTAATGTCGGAATCAAACCAAAAACCGCCTTGTCTTCGCATGTTCCTAATCCATCTCCGGCTGCCGCCTCTGATAAGCCTGTGACAGCAACGATTTCTCCGGCTACTGCCTTCTCTGCTGTCGTGAACTTATTGCCGTTATACATACGTATTTGCGTAATTTTCTCTGTTCGTTCTCCGTAGGAAACTTCATCCCTGACGTGCAGAGTACCTTGCAGTATTTTCATGAATGTAATTCGGTTTCCATTCTCGTCGTGTCGGATTTTATAAATGCGGCCCCCGAATTTCCCGGTTTCATCATACATCGTTTCGGTCAGCATATGGAATTTCTCAAAAAATTCAAGTACGCCAATATCTTTTAACGCTGATCCGTGAGCAATCGGAAAAAGCTCACTGTCTTGGATAAGCCGTTTCATGCTGTCCAGCCATAGCTCTTTGTCATAGCCGCTTTCCATATAATGTTCGAAAAGGGTTTCATCCAGCTCGGCTATGTCTTCCACAAGTGGATTGTCCATAATTCCTTCATGGAAATCCGCTAAGCTGCATACATTTGCCGTTAAATCGATTTTAATATTTTCAATGACGGCATCTAAATCGATGCCATCCCTGTCGGTTTTATTTATAAAGAAAAAGGTCGGCACTTGATGTTTTCGCAAAAGTTGCCAAACCGTTTCTGTATGGCCCTCGATGCCGTCCGCTGCACTAATGAGGATGATCGCATAATCCAACACTTGAATCGATCTTTCCATTTCAGGCGAGAAATCGATATGCCCGGGTGTGTCGATGAGTGTATAGGAAGCATCGCCATAAGTAAACATCCCTTGTTCAGCAAAAACGGTAATGCCCCGGTTGCGCTCGATTGTATGATGGTCGAGGAAAGTGTCTTGATGGTCGACGCGGCCTCTTTGACGAATGCTTTTCATATGAAACAATAATTGTTCAGACAATGTCGTCTTGCCCGCATCGACATGTGCCAATATCCCGATTGTTTTTTGCACGTAAATCACCCCGGAATAATTGTATCTTATTTTCGCAATGGCAGTCTACGGATCCTTGGTCCGAACCAATACAATAGTTCCATGACGAGCGCTGCAATGATGCCCATGAGCAATCCATTAGATAGAAGCGGCTGGACGAGTTCCGGCAATGTTGAAAAAACTGATGATGGAAGTGTCATAATGCTTAGTCCCAACAATGCAGGCAATGCAACGCGGTAAATCGTTTTCGGCTCAAATGAAAGACCTTCCACTGAACGCAATGAGGATCGAAACAATTGTAAATAGGCGACAAAAAGAACGGTGTTGCCAACGCTTTGCGGAATTGTTGAGAAAAAGGCGGTCAATGGCGGGATCATACCAAGAAAAATGAACAGTGCTGCTCCTAAAAAGAAAGGTGCACGTTCTTTAATGCCGGTTGATTGCAAAAAGCCTAAAGAGGAAGCATAGGGAGCATACGGCACTAACCCCAACATACCGGATATCGTCGTCAGTATGCCTGTCAGAAAAAAAGACGAACGATATTGGAAACGGGTCGTTTCCTTTTCATAAATATCTTCAGCGCCTTTCAACGTAGCGACAGTGTTCGTTGTATTCAATAGTCCAGTGACGACGACTGTCAGTACGATTCCCCATTCAAGCGCAGGTTCTCCCCACGGAAACCACTTCAAAAACGGTGTTGTATGTATCGTTTCCTGTGCCTCGTTAGGGAAGATGAGAACAGCGACAATCCAGCCAACGACCATGCCAACTAATAAATTCAAGCTGCTTAAAATCCCTTTCCCTTTCACGTGAACCAATATGGTAAATGCAGCAAGGCAAAAGGAGAAGATAGCCATGTGCACATCAATAGTCTCTCCTGTGTTTAATCCGATCATCCCTTTTAGAAAAATAGAGATTAATTGATTGGCAAGAAGCAATAAAAAGACGAACATGACGGCAGGAGTAAACCAGCGCTTCAAAATTTCCCCGATGCCCATAATGCCGAACAGGGCGACGAGTGCGCCTGCGATCATCGCACCGACAGCGATGCTCCCACCGACAGTTGCAAAATTGAGGTTCATTGCGCTTGCTGTACCAGCCAAGCTTAAAATGACTCCCCACCATAATCCAGATTGGCCTTCCATCAACGCTAGGCGGTGTCCGATAAAACCTTGTAGAATACAAGCGATCCCAGTCAATATGAACGAACGCTGTATGGCGGAGACGATTTCCACTTGCTCTAAATTCAGTGCACCTCCGACAGAAATCGGGATAACGACTGTATTGGCAAACATGAAGAACAGCCATTGGAAGCCCGCCAGTAATGTCACCGAAAGGCGTAATTGATTTGTTTCCAATTGCTTTCCCTCCCGTCTGAAAAAATGTAATTTGCGGACAACTATACCATAACTATGATGCGGATGAAAGATACTTCTATCTATTTTTCATATTTTACTACTGTTCGAAGAGTTTAGACTGTACAATTAATGAAAAGGGGGGAGAACGGATGGGAAGGAAGTATAGCAAAGCTGAAAATAGCTGGATGTTTTATGATTGGGCAAATTCGGCGTACTCGATTATTATTACGACGGCCGTATTTCCGCTTTACTACAAATCTGTAGCTTCAGAAGCAGGTGTTAGTGCAACAAATTCGACTGCTTATTTAGGATACACGGTTGCAATTGCAACATTTATATTGGCGATGATCGGCCCAATTTTAGGGACGATTGCGGATTATAAAGGACTAAAAAAGAAATTTTTTATAGCGTTTTTCTTAATGGGTTCTTTGGCTACGATTTCTTTGGCATTTGTTCCGGGTGATACATGGTTGCCGCTATTAATCATCTATACAATTACTGCTGTGGGTTTTCATGGGGCAAATATTTTTTACGACGCTTTTCTTGTTGATGTTGCGAAAGAGGAACGGATGGATGAGGTATCTGCCAGAGGTTTTGGCTTAGGGTATATCGGCAGCACGATTCCTTTTATTTTAAGTATTGCCATTATTTTGTTGGCACAAAAGGAACTCATTCCGATCGGTGCATCGATGGCAAGCAAGATGGCTTTCATCATCACGGGGATTTGGTGGTTTACGTTCACCATTCCGATGCTGAAAAATGTTGTTCAAATTCACTCGATTGAAAGAGAACCTAATTTAATAGCAGGAAGTTTTAGGCGTCTAGGCGGCACTTTTAAAGAAATTCGTAAGTATCGGCATGTTTTCATTTTTCTTTTGGCGTATTTCTTTTATATCGATGGCGTTGGCACGATTATCTCAATGTCAACCTCTTATGGAAAAGATTTAGGTATTAATGATGTAAGTCTTCTCATCGTTTTGTTCGTCACACAAGTAGTTGCGGCGCCATTTGCTATACTTTATGGTAAATTGGCACAAAAGTTTTCGATTAAGATCATGTTGTATGCTGGTATTTTCGTTTATATCATCGTTTGTATTTATGCATTCTTTTTATCTACTACGCTTGATTTTTGGATCTTAGCAATGCTTGTTGCTACTTCGCAAGGAGGTATTCAGGCGCTGAGCCGTTCTTACTTTGCGCAGTTAGTGCCGAAGGAGAAATCGAATGAGTTTTTCGGTTTCTATAATATTTTTGGTAAGTTTGCAGCTGTCATGGGGCCATTACTATTAGCATTGACTACACAGCTTACAGGAAATTCCGCATATGGGGTGTTCAGCTTAGTCATTCTGTTTATAATAGGCGGTATTTTACTGAAGATGGTGCCAAAGCCTGTGAGCGAAAATGTAGTTTGACGAATGAAAAAGACTATCGGAAAAGCCTTTCCGGTAGTCTTTTAGCATGTTATTTTGGTTCGATGCGTTTCATTTGTAAAATACGGAAACCGTTTTTCTCTAATTTCTCACGTAATTTAACCATATCCTCGTCACTTCTATCTTTTTCAAGAGTAAGGACAACTCTGCGTGCAAGAGCGGATCCATTGTCCAATGTCAGCATGCCTTCGATATTTTCATCTTTTAAAGTTGTAGTTAACTTCCGGATCATCCCTCTTGCCTCCGTTGAAGCTAAGGTAATGTTAATGCCGCCTGTTTTCAGTCCGAATGCATCTTCCAATACACTTTCGACCTGGTTATGGGTCAAAATGCCAAGCAGTTTGCCGTTTTTAACAACACTAATGAATGGCAATGCTTTAATATGCAGGAGTGCTTTTAAAAAGGACTCATCTTCTCCGATATAGACATCACTATGTTCGATCAATGGATCAATTGAGTTATTCGGATCGCCCTTTTCTTCGTACAAATAAGATAGTAGATCGACTTTATAAATCATCCCGACATAATTGTCTTCTTCATCCACAACCGGAATGCAGCGGTAGCCAGTTTCATTAATTTTCGATAATGTTTCAGCTACAGTTTGGTTTGCATTGACAGTAGCAACTGCCAAGCGTTCTATCGTCAAGTCTCTAATATGCATATAATGGCCCCCTGTTATTAAGAGTTTTTTATTTTTACATAATTTTTCGTTTACTTATCAGTCTATTATAATAGAAAAATAGGTAATGTACAATAAAATTCATATGAGACAAAGGAGTCTGTTATGGAAGCTTTAAATTTACATTCTTTATTGGACGTTGTAGGAGAATTGTTTGCGGATGAAATATCCATAGCCGTGACTAATACAAAGGAATATATTTATTATCGCCCAAGCAAACGGATCGATTTGAAAATAAGGAAAGGCGATTCTGTCCGTGAAGGAACGATTGCTTATAAAGCATTGAAAGAAGAGCAGAAAGTCTCGGAATTTATAAATCGAGATGTTTTTGGCGTGCCTTATCATGGAATGGCAGTGCCCTTCCATCAAGACGGTGTACTGCAAGGCTGCGTCATGGCGATTTATCCTGCCTATACGGAAGGAAAATCCGTCGTAACGTTGAAAACGCAGGATGGTTGGGTGCCTGTCCCGTTTTCAGAAGTAAAATATATTGAAGTAAAGGATCGCAAAACAATCGTCGTGGCAGATCGTGTAAGCGGAACGCATAGAAACTCATTACAGCATTTGGAGTATGTGTTGCCGCATGATTTATTTGTCCGTTGTCATAGATCGTTCATCGTCAATGTTAATCATATCACAGCAATTTATCCTGATACGCATTCGACGTTTTTACTATCGATGGATAATGGAGCTAACATTCCAGTCAGTCAATCGTATTCGAGCTATTTTAGGAAATTATTAGGATTTTAACTGAGTGTAAATTCATGCAGAAATTTGCTGGAATGGACGTCTCTATATCGTCTTCGTCTTGAATTTTCGTATTTTAACCCGTATTCCCCTTAATTTGTTACGAATCGTTTACGATTATCTAAAAGTTAAGAAAAGGGGCGGGTGTTGAATGGTACACCATATGGATCGCATCAGAATGGAAAAATTAAAAGACGTGGTCATTTCACCTGAAGAGGCAGCGTCCTATATTCAAGACGGCATGACATTGGGGTTAAGCGGTTTCACACGTGCGGGTGACGCGAAAGCGGTTCCAATGGCTTTAGTAAAGCGTGCAGAAACTGAAAAATTCAAAGTGAACGTATTTACAGGAGCCTCCTTAGGTTCTGATATTGATAAATTATTTACAGAAGCGGGCATTATTCATAAGCGTTTGCCATTTCAAGCTGAACGCACGATGCGCAATGGCATTAATAACGGTGAGCTATTGTTCGTTGACCATCATTTATCTCACACGGCGGAGTGGATTCGCGCTGGTGTCATAGAGCCTATTGATTTTGCAATTTTGGAAGCGGTTACAATTACGGAGGATGGCATGATAATTCCATCCACTTCTGTCGGAAATTCATTGACATTTGCGAAGCATGCCAAATCAATCATTGTCGAGATCAACATAGCGCATTCTACTAACTGGGAGGGCATTCATGATTTATACGAGCCTGAGAAACAGGGCGAACGCAGTCCGATTCACCTAACGAAAGCAGATGATCGGATTGGCAAGATAGGTATCGAGGTGGATGTGAATAAAATAAGAGGGATTGTTTTCACAAATCAGCAAGATTCAGCATCGACGATTACGAAGCCTGACAGTGATACGGAAGTGATGGCGGAGCATTTATTGACATTTTTACGTTCTGAAGTGAAAGCAGGTAGATTGACGAATAAACTTGCGCCTCTTCAATCGGGCATTGGTTCTCAGGCGAATGCGGTATTGCATGGCATGCTGAATTCGGAATTTGAAGATCTTGAAGTGTACTCAGAAGTGCTGCAAGATGCTGTTTTTGATTTGATTGACGCGGGCAAAGTCCGTTTCGCTTCGTGTGCATCGATTACTTTGTCACAAGAAAAAATGGATCAAGTATTTAATAATTTAGATAAGTATCGGGATAAGTTGGTTATGCGTCCTCAGGAGATATCCAACCATCCGGAAATGATTCGCCGATTAGGCTTGATCTCCATTAATACAGCATTGGAGCTTGATATTTATGGAAATGTTAATTCTACTCATGTGACGGGGACGAAAATGATGAATGGCATTGGCGGCTCAGGAGACTTTGCGAGAAATGCACGACTTGCTATATTTGTGACCAAATCGATCGCTAAAGATGGCGATATTTCCAGCATTGTTCCGTTCGTCTCCCACGTTGATCATACCGAGCATGACGTAGACGTTATCGTGACTGAGCACGGCTATGCGGACTTGCGCGGCTTGGCGCCAAGAGAGCGTGTCGGACTCATTATTGGAAACTGTGCGCATCCGATGTACCGTGAGCAACTATGGGAATATTATCATGAAGCAGTACAGCGCGGCGGACAAACACCGCATGTATTAGAAAAGGCATTCTCTTGGCATCTTAACTTAATGCAGCATGGAACGATGCATAAAGAGCGACTAGTAAAAGCATAACTATATATGTAGCAAGGAACCCCTTGTTGACATAGATAGCTCATCCAATCAAACTGCCAAAGAAAGGGCCTCCAGCAATCGCCGGAAGCCCCTTTCGATTAATTGGCGCTTAATAATCGATGGAGTACTCCTAAAAATGAAGTCTCAGCGATTAAAAATTGATGCTGTGCGGCCTATAGCAGTGGTTCCAGCGCCTAAAATTCAATGCAGCGCGCCTATAACTGGCATACCTCTGTCTAAAATTCGAAGCCGTACGCATTTGCCGGTGTTCCAACGTCAAAAACCGATGGAGTGCTCTTAAACGATCGAGTTTCACGTCTATCAACACTGTGTCCTCTTTAAAAATTTAATGCAAGGACCTCAATACCCCAGCTTGGGCTACATCAATTTATCAATGAACGCTGTCGCAATCCCAAAGTAGATGAGCAACGATAAGATGTCGTTGACCGTCGTAATGAGCGGACCAGATGCAACAGCAGGATCGACTTTGAATTTATTCAAAATCAGTGGAATGATTGTCCCCGCCAATGTCCCAATAATGAGTGTTGCCACTAAAGAGGAGCCTACGACAAGACCTAAAATAAAGTTGCCTTGCCAGACATACGCAATAATCGAGATGATAAGTCCGCAAATGATACCTAATGTAATTCCTACTAAAAGTTCGCGGAAAATCAATTTTAGTGCACTCTTAAAATTTATTTCCTCCGTTACAAGTCCTCTGACGACAACCGCCAATGATTGTGTGCCTGTGTTTCCGGTCATGCCGGCGATTAGCGGCATGAAAAATGCCAATGCAACGACTGCTTCAAGTGTTGCCTCGAAGCGAGAAATAATGCTGCCTGAAACGAGTCCGATGAACAGCAGTATAATAAGCCACGGCAGTCTCCTATAAGCAGCGACGAGCGGTTTTGTGTGGAAATCAATCGACTTTCCTGAAGCAAACAGCATTTCAATATCTTCGTTTGCTTCTTGCACGACGATGTCTAACATATCATCTGCCGTAATAATGCCGACTAACACATTATCATCATTGACGACAGGCATGGAAAAGAAGTCATGGCGTCCGATCATTTTCGCAACCTCGTTCTGTTTTGTCAGTTCATGCACCTTTACAATATCACTCGTCATCACATCTGTGATCCTGTCGTCCGGGTCCGATAAAAGCAAGTCACGATATGAAGCGACGCCAATCAACTCTTTTTCATCATCAATAACGTATACATAGTTCAAGTAATCAGCGAAATCAATGAAATGCTTCAGCTTTTCAACGGACTTTTTCACTGTATACGATTTGTGAACCCATACGTATTGGCTAATCATTAATCGACCTGCTGTTTTTTTCGGATACTTCATTTTCTTGCGAATTGCTTTCTTTTCTTCCTCCCGCATTTCACCGATGAGTTTTTCAACCTCTTTGTCAGGCAGATCTGTTAATAAATACGCTAATTCATCACTCTTCAAAGCTTCCAATAATTCAATTGATCGGACAGGCCCAATCTTTTTAAGAATACGGACCTGTTCCTCCCGCGTGACGTATCTAAGAAGGGACACCAATTGATCTATGGAAAGCCATTCTAAAAATAAGATTCTTCTTTTTTTAGGCAAACCCCTGTATTGGACAGAAACCTCATAAGGAGTTAGTTCTGCAATGATTTTTTCAAAAGTATCTTTCTGTCCTTCCTTCATGACATGGACCATCGCCCTTGATATATTTTCCCGATCGCCATTTAACGCCATATGAATCCACCTCACTTCTGTAATTATTGTTTTGCTTTTTCCTTATTCCCTCGAATCAAGTATGCAAACCGCACTCTTATTTCCAAGAAACGATGTTTATAGCTTCATAGGGTAGGGAACGGAGTTAGTAAGCGGAAATTAAGAATCAAATTGCTGGTTCGTAAAAAAAGGGAGTTTTATTTTATGGGAAAAATGAAGACGCTTTTATTTTTAGCAGTAGCTGCAATGGTTATATTGGCAGCTTGCGGAAATGCAAAAAGCGATTCGAATGCAAAAGGCGAAGACAGATATGAACTTGTCAATAAAGGGAAATTGACGTATGCGGCGAGTGGCTTATACAAACCTTTCAATTTTGAGGAAAACGGTGAGTTGACGGGTTTTGATTTTGAAATTGGTGCAGCGATTGCAGAAAAGATGGGGTTGGAGCCGAATCCGGTTACGAATCCTTTTGAGACGATTCTTCAAGGTTTGGTGGCCAATAAATACGATGCGATCATTGGCTCAATGGCTTATACAAAAAAACGAGCCGAGCAAGCGGCTTTTACACAGCCCTACTATTACTCCGGTGGGATGATTTGGATCGCGAAAGACAATAACGACATTACATCTCCTGACGATCTGAAAGGAAAGAAAATTGGTGTTGTCGCTCAATCGACGTATGAAGAGCCTGCCAAAACCCTTTCTGATGACTTGCAATATTACAGTAGTGATGTAGTGGCGCTGAAGGACTTAACGGTAGAAGGCAGATTGGATGCAGTTGTAACGTCCGACATCGTCGGCTTTGAAGCAGTTGACAACGGTTTTGATATAAAGGAAGTTGGCAGCCCGCTTTGGGTTGAACAGCCTTCTATTGCCGTGCGGAAAGATAACGAAGCGCTTCGCGACGCTATTGACGAAGCATTGCAGGAGTTAATTGACGAGGGAACATACGACGAAATCTCACAAAAATGGTTCGGCCGTAATTTATTGGAAATGGATTTAGAGGATGCGGAACTTCTTGAGTAACCTACATTTTAAGACGAAAAGAGGGTGTGACTCGTGCCGGAAATATTGATTACATTATCCGATGTTTTCATGCGAACGTATGAAGGATTCCTGAAAGCGGCGCTTGTCACATTAAAGATAACGGCAATTGCTATAGTATTAGGGACAGTTTTTGGCATCATCTTCGCGTTAATGAAAATATCAAGATCAAAAATTTTACAAACGATCGCAAATCTTTATATAACACTTATTCGCGGGACACCGCTCATCGTACAAATTATGTTTTTGTACTATGGAATTACATCGATCATCGTGCTGTCCAACTTTTGGGCTGGTGCGATTGCGTTAGGTGTTCATAATGGTGCCTATATTGCGGAAATTTTTAGAGGAGCGATACAAGGGGTGGACAAAGGACAACGGGAAGCAAGCTTAGCGTTGGGCATGAATCGTACCGAAACGATGAGGCGTATTATATTCCCGCAAGCTTTGCGACGCGCCATTCCTCCTTTAGGTAACCAATTCATTATTACATTAAAAGATTCGTCCTTAGTTTACGTCATTGGGGTGACAGAACTGTTTGGTCTTGCGAACCGTGAAGCGGCATCTTCCTTCCAGCCGTTTGAAACATTCTTAGTTGTTGGGCTTTACTATCTCGTCCTCGTCCTCATTTTCACGGCTTTGCTGAAATGGTATGAAAACAGACTAAATGTGGATGGTTCATAGGAGGGAACGTATGATTACTACAAAAAACTTACACAAATCATTTGGAGACCTTGAAGTACTAAAAGGGATTGATGTCCAAGTTAAACCTGGTGAAGTCGTAGTCTTAGTTGGTGTCAGTGGTTCGGGAAAAAGTACTTTTCTGCGCTGCTTGAATTTCCTTGAAGTGGCACAGGAAGGAGATATTCTTGTTGATGGGCGCAAAATCGACCGGAAGAAAGACGATTTGTCGAAAGTACGCGCAGAAGTCGGAATGGTATTCCAGCATTTTAATCTATTTCCGCATAAGACAGTGCTCGAAAATATTATTGAAGCGCCTGTCATTGTTAAAAAGATCGATAAAACGGAAGCAAAAAAGAACGCTCTCACTCTATTAGAGAAAGTCGGTTTGTCCGACAAAGCGGAAGTGTATCCAAACAAACTGTCAGGTGGGCAAAAGCAGCGGGTTGCCATCGCACGGGCGTTAGCTATGGAACCCAAAGTGCTTTTGTTTGACGAACCGACATCCGCATTGGACCCTGAACTTGTAGGAGAAGTGCTGCAAGTTATGCAAGACCTTGCCGACGACGGGATGACAATGATTGTCGTCACCCACGAAATGAAATTCGCCAAAGAGGTCGCCAGCCGTATCATTATGTTAGACGAAGGGCGCATAATTGAAGATGCCGACCCCGAAACTTTTTTTAACCATTCCACAAACGAAAGGACACAACAGTTTTTGGAAATGGTAAATGTGTGAATGAAAAGCAGCTCTCTTTTGTATAGGGAAGCTGCTTTTCGATTTGCAAAATATGACTGTAAATTGCATTTTGCATTTTTTGTGGTTTTTCTAACGAAGTTTCATGAGTATAAAATCAAATTGTGAAATAGTCAGTATTGTGCCATAATTATTAGTGAAGGTATAATGAAAAAAGTATTGTCCAAATAGCTGTCGTGAGAGGTAATCTTCATACAACCTACTAACGTTACCAACAACATCGCAATATCCCTCAGTATTTACACGAGCAATCACCATAGATTCGAAACTATAGACTAATTATTAGGTCATCGGCTTTTATATTTTGTATAGATATAAGAGAGGAGGTCTTTACGACATTTAAATGCCTATTTGTGGAGAGTTATTTGAAGCATTATAGCCATTCAGTTAAGACTTAAAAATTTGATTTTCATACTATAAGCAGGAGGGGATGAGGGTGATTGACCGAATACTTTATGTTGAAATTCCAGTGAAAAATATCCCGTTTTCTTTGAATTGGTATTCCGAAGTATTACAGTTCCAAAAAGTTTGGCACAGCATGGAAGAAAAGCTTGCGCAATTAAACCTACCTTCTGGACAAATGCTGTTTCTATCGGAAACGTCAGATAACACTAACGCAAATTTTAGTAAAAACGGAGAGGAGCATAGTGTCATCGGTTTTCAAACGAAAGATATAAATGAGCTGTACAATACTCTAAAAAAAAGCGGTGCAACAGTAGAACCATTGGTAATCGATCCAGAAGGATATCGTTTTTTGCATTTTTATGATCCGGATGGAAATCGTTTAACCGCACTATGCGATTCTATAGGAGATGAAATATGAGCACTATTGAAAATAAAATTGGCACTGTCTTTTTGCCGGTAAGCAATATTGAAGAGTCAAGAGACTGGTATTGTCGTCTTTTGGGGATTCAACGAAAAGGTGATATTCAATTTGGGCATTTGTATGTTATTGAGTTGGAAGGAGTTAATCTCGTCTTAGACCAAAAAATATTTCAAAAAACCGGACCGTTGCAAGCGCCCATGTTTCATTTGAATGCTGTAGACATTGAAAAAGCATACAATGAATTGAGAGAGAGCAATGTAGAAGTAACGACAACTATCCAACACGGCCATTGGTTTAATTTCAAAGACCCAGATGGCAATGAAATTATGGTGTGTCAATGTTAGAAAGGGACAAAATGATCCTTTGTGAATCGTGGTCCGAATCCAATAATGAAACGCTGAATATGGATGAAAAACAATGTTGCAATCTCATGGGAGATGGTCCCCCTTATTTACAATAACTCCTATCAAGATGCATATTTTCAAAGCTTTATAAAAAGTGAATGAAGGATTGAAGGGGTATTTAGGCTGTTTGAATATTGAAACTCAATATTTGTCTTCCCTCTATAAGATAAGAAGGAGAAGAAAGGGAGGCTATTGGTAAAAAGAAAATGATTATCAATGGGGGATAGCAATTTTTATCAAAAAAGTTTTTTATGGAAAGAAAAGTATTGCTCTATCATTAATTGTTTTAAGTATGTTAATAGTGGGGTGTTCTCAAGAGGAACAGAAAGATCAAAACATCGAGCTGATCGAATCGTTTTTAGAGTATGACTTGATTGCACCGAATGAAGAGGCGATACAAGCGAACGATGAGCTTTGGAAATGGTTGGAGAAAAATGATGATGGGACGCCAAGTGAGGAATATGAATCGTTCTTAAAAGAAACATATGGAACCTATTTAACGGAAAGCGGCTTGGAACATTTCAAGACAACAGGTCAGGTTGGATTGTCAACACTAAACTGCACAAAAGTTTTAAGGTCTGCCTGCGTTTGCAGTTGCGACTTGACAGCGAGCCTCTACGGGCATGACTTCCGAGCCAGGACGCCAGCTT